>DATDCY010000149.1 GCA_036524115.1 bacterium
CTCGGCGCCGGCGGGGCCGCCCAGCGCCTGGCCGTCCGTGCGCTGCGCCCGCTGCGCCGGGAGGGGGACGCGGGGCGCGCCTCGCTCTTCGACGCGCCGCTGCCGCCGCCGGATCCCGTCGGCCTGCGCGATCTGCTCCCCGCCTGCGAGCCGGACCAGGCGCTGCTGTTCGAGCCCGAGGGGGCGGCGGTGCGCACGGTCTTCTACTTCCCCGGCTGCGGCTCGGAGCGGCTCTACGGGCTCGTCGGCGCGGCGGCGCTGCACCTGCTCCTCGGGCGCGGGGCGCGCGTGGTGCTGCCGCCGCCGTACCTCTGCTGCGGCTTCCCGGCGTACGCGAACGCGCGCGCCGGCATGAACGGCCGCATCGGCCTGCGGGACGCCATCCTCTTCGCGCAGATCCGGGAGATGTTCAGCCACCTCACCTTCGAGGCCGTGGCCGTGACCTGCGGCACCTGCCGCGAGGCGCTGGCGGCGCTGGAGGCCGGGCGGATCTTCGGCTGCGCCGTCGCGGACGCCTCGCGCCTCGCGCTGGAGGCCGGCCCGCCGCTGGCGCTCGCCGGCGACTACCTCTACCACGCGCCCTGCCACGACTCGCTGGATGGCCGGGCCGCCGCGCTGCTCGCGGGCGCCGGCGCGCGGGTGGCGGCGGTGCCGCACTGCTGCTCGGAGGCCGGGACGCTGGCGCTCTCGCGGCCCGACATCGCGGGGGCGATGCGCCAGAGAAAGCGCGAGGCGCTGGCGGAGGCGCTTGCGGGGCGCGCGCCGGCAGGGTCGCAGGGGAGGGCGCAGGCGGGGCGCGCGCGGGGCGCGGTGCTGCTGACGAACTGCCCCTCGTGCCTCACCGGTCTCGGCCGCAACGCCGACCTGGGCGTCGCGCCGCGCCACATCGCGGTGGAGCTTGCCCGCGCGCTCTCGGGGGACGGCTGGCTCGAGCGCCTGCGCGGGCAGGTCCAGGCCGCCCAGGCCGTCCGCTTCTAGCAGGGCTCCTCGATCCGCAGCCCGCCCTCGGGGCAGACCCGCCGGAAGTCCTTGAGGTTGAAGGTCAGGAGCAGGTCGGCCCTGGCCCGGGTGGCGGCCTGGCACGCGAGGGCATCGTAGATGATGCCGCCGCAGAAGCCGAGGTCCGCGAGCCGGCGGACTGTCTCGCGGTAGTCTGCGACCGAGAGCGCCACGACGTCGGCGTGCGCCTCGACACTCTCCCGGACCAACCGGCCCGCGGCGGCCGGAGCGATCCGCGGGCTCACCGGCAGGGTCGTGAGCACGGCGAAGAGTTCCGCAAGGGTGTGGCCCGAGGTCAGGAGCCGGTCGCCGCCGGACCTCGCGCGCAGCAGGCGGGCGAACGCCCGCTCGTGTCGCGGATGCTCGCGGACCAGCGCGGCGACGAGGACCGAGGTGTCGAAATACACTCTCACCGGGACGCCATGCCGGACGTGTGGCGCATTCGCTCGCCCCGGGACTCGTTCACGGCCGCCTCCAGGTCGCCCGCGGCGGAGCCGGTGAAGATCAGGATGCCGTCCCTGAGCGCGAGCGCGGGTTCCTCGGCCACCGGCCGCAGCACGAGATGGTCCCCCTCCTCCTCGATCACGACGGCCGCCCCGGCGCGAAGCCCGAGCCGCGTGCGCAGAGACTTGGGCACGACCACCCGGCCAAAGCGGTCCAGCGTCGTCTTCATCGGCTCTCCTGTACCTGTCCCTTTGCCCCAATATCAATTGCCAATTGCCATCTGTCAACAGCATTCACTGGCCGGGAGCCGACCGGCGGGGCCGGACGCGCCGGACAATTTGCTATACTTCATATGGAGAATCATGCTCAGCGCCGCCAAGCTCAAGGAGCACTACGCCTTCACCGACGACGACGCCCGTCGCCTCGCGCTGCTGCGCCCCTTCATGGAGGCCGCGAAGGACCGCGTCGCCGAGGAGTTCTACCGCTTCGTCGTCGCGACGCCCGAGACCGCCGCCTTCGTCGAGGGGCAGCCGGAGCGCGAGACGCGCCACCGCGTCGCCCTCGCGTGGTGGTTCGCGCAGCTCTTCCGCGGCGAGTACGACGACCGCTACTTCCAGAACCTGGAGCGCATCGGCGCCACCCACGTGCGCATCGGCCTGCCCGGCCATTTCGTCAACGCCGCCGCGAGCCTGCTGCGCACGATCGGGCACGGGCTGATCCGCGCCAACATCGAGGAGCGCGCCGACGCCGCCGCGGCGGCGGAGTCCTTCGACCGGATCCTCGACATGAACCTCGACGTCCTCACCAGCTCCTACCGGGAGGCCGAGCTGCGCAAGGTGCTGGTGTCCGCCCGGCTCGACGAGAAGCTGCTCGTCGCCGCCGAGCGCTTCTCCTCGGCCCTCAAGCTGGTGCTGGTGCTCTCGCTGATGGGCATCTCGCTCGGGGTCGTGGCCGTCTTCGTGCGCGACGCCATGACCCTCGTCAGCCACCGCGACGTCCACAGCGTGCTCAGCGCCCTGGGCTCGCTGCTCGTGATCTGGGTCATGGTCGAGCTGATGGAGAACGAGATCCGCCAGTTGCGCGGCGGGCGCTTCAAGATCACCATCTTCCTCGGGGTGGCGCTGGTGGCGTTCATCCGGGAGATGCTCATCTCCTCGCTCGAGCCCCAGAGCGACCCGCGGGTCAACTGGTTCCTGCTCGGGGCGATCCTCACCATCGGCGTCGTCTACTGGCTGATCACCCGCGCCGAGGCCCAGCGGGGACCGGGCGCCTAGGCCGGGGCCGCCGGTGCCGCGCCTCGCCCCGCCGTCCCCGCGCGCCGTGCTGCGCGACCC
>DATDCY010000150.1 GCA_036524115.1 bacterium
GGCCAGGAAGCGCCCCAGCGCCCCCAGCGGGCAGAGCCCCGTGCACCAGCCTCTCCCCCGGAAGACGACCGTGAGCGCGAGCGCCGCGCTGCCGAGCAGCGACAGCAGCCGGACGGTCGCGGGGAGGTTCTCCTCGAAGCGCAACCAGAGATTGGCGACGTGCACGGCGCCGAACGAAACGACGAGCGCGGCCGTCCCCCCGTGGACGACGACCGCCGGGAGCGACGGACGCCGGGGGAGCGCCCGCGCGGCGACGTCGCCGACTAAGCTCACGGGGCACAGTGCGCACCAGAGACGCCCGAACGCGAAGAACGACAACGGCACGAGGGGCCACCACAAACCCCAGAGCAGGTACATCCCCGGGTTGATCTCGGGATTCGCGCCGCCGAGCATCAGCCCGCCGCCGAGAAATGCCGCCGCCCCGGCGACCGCGACCTGAGGGAAACGGGGCCAGCCCCGCAGCGTGAGGAGACGGCGCATCCGCCCTATCCCAGCATCTCGGCGAAGGCCTCGAGCCGCGCGCGCCAGAGGGCCCCGGCCGGGCTGCGGTTGTCGACGCAGTCCCCGCTCAGCTCGAGCACCGGCGTGCCCGCCGCGCGCAGCGCGCCCGCGACGAAGGGGAAGCCCCCGGTCAGCGTGCGGCAGCCGCGGTGGGAGAAGTGCACCACTCCGTCCGCCCGGTACTCGCGCGCGAGCCGCACGACGGCACGAATGCGGCGGTCGACCGGCCCGGCGAAGGGGCAGTCGAGGATCCGGCGGGCAAAGCCCGGGAAGGGGTCGCGGGGGTCGATCTCCTCCCACCAGACGTCGCTCGACTCCTCGAACACCACGGCGAGGCCGAGTTCGTCTTCCACGAGACGCATGAAACCGGCGTCGTAGAGCGGGAACAGGTGCAGCCAGAGCAGCCGGCGCCGTGCCGACAGGACCGCCCCGGCGGCTATGCGTTCGCGCAACTCGGCGGCATAGTCGGCCATCGCGTCCGCCGTCTCGGGGAGACCCAGCTTCTGCAGGAGCGGGCCGCCGGTCAGCCGCAGCGAGGCCGCGCCGGGCGCCACCGGCGGGTGATCGCGCCGCAGGCCGTTGGCCTCCAGCCAGTGGGCGCGCGCCCGGTTCGACTCGCGCACCGCGGCGGCCAGACGCACGGGGTCGAGGGGACGGCCCGCGATCCGCTCGAGAAACGCGGCCAGCTGGCGCAGCTGGGCGATGACGTAGCGCTCGGCCGGCGGGCCGCCGGTCGCCGGGACGTCCACGAGGAAGGACGGTCGGGAATGCTTGCGCCCGAGATAGCCGCTCATGACCTGGCTGTCGTCGCAGATCGGCGCGGTCGCCACGAACGCGCGCGGCAGCGGCAGCTCGCCGGCGTCCAGCGCGGCGACCACGGCGCGCTGGAAGCTGCAGCAGTCCCCGCTGAGGGGCTCGGCGTCCGACCGCTCGAGCAGGCGCCCGCCGTCGCCGACCGCGGCGAGGACCGCCGAGACGCTCTCCGGCTTGACGGCCCCGATGCCGAGCGCCGCGAGCAGTTCGGCCGGGACCAGGGGGCTCGACCAGACGACGGGCAGCTCGCCTGCCAGCTCGCGCTCCAGATGCTCGAGCTGGATGCCGACGAGCCGGGCGTTCGCGCGCAGCCCGCCGTGCCCGACGAACCGCGCACCCATGCCGAGGGCGCGCCGGTAGCGCCCGCCGCTCACTGCGGCTCCCGTCGGGCGAGGGACTCGAGGAAGGCCTCGAAGCGCGTGGCAAGCCGGGGCTGCGACCAATCGGCGCTCTCGATCTCGAGCACGAGGAGCGGGACGCCAGAGCTCGCAAGCCGCGTGCGCCAGTGCGGCACCGCATAGGCGTGGGCGGTGCAGCTCTTCATCAGCAGATAGACGACGCCGTCGATCCGCCCCGTCCGCCCGAGCTGCGCGGCCTCTTCGACGCGCGCGCCGCCGGCCTCCATCCGCGGGCACGGAGGCTGCGCGAGATACGCGGCCGCAAGGGCGCGCAACGGGTCCGTCCCCGTTTGCAGCGGAACGGGAGCGGTGCCGGCGCGGTGGTGCGTGCAGCTCTCGACCCCGCAGACATCGCCGCCCATCTCGGCGATCAGCTCCAGCAGGTCCCCGGTGACGAAGTGCGAGCCGACGAGCAGGAGACGCGGCCGCCGCCGTTCCCGGCCTCCCACCGGCCGCATCGCGGCGGCGGCCGCCCCGGACGCCGCAGCGTCGGTCGTGTCCCGCCCCTCGAGGGCCTCGAGAAGGCGCGGGTTGAGGCGCGGGATCTCGCCGGCGAATAGTCCGTCGCACAGCGCGCGGCCACGCTCGCGCCAGCGGTTTCGCGCCTCAATCGCGGCCGCCACGCGCTCGGTGTCGAGCGACGGGAAGCCCGCGGCCGCCGCAAGCGCGGCGCCCACGCGCTCGAGCTCGCCGCGAAAGAAGGCGACGGCCGCCGGCGTGTTCCGGCGCGGCACCGCCAGCAGCCAGCGCGGACGCAGCGAGGCGGAGGCTTCGAGCAGATCCCAGAGACGCAGCATCGGGTAGCAGCCGTCCGCCACGACGACGCCGGCGAGAGCCGCGCCCTCGGGCCCGGCGAGGGCCGCCGCGGCACCGCGGACGTGCGCGCAGAGATTGGCGGGAAGGGCCTCGGCGGCGCCGGCACCCGCGACGAAGCGAGCCTCGAAGCCAGCGGCCTCGACCAGCTCGCGCGGCACCAGCCCGCAGAGCACGCCGAGGCGCTCCGGCGCCTTACGCACCGTCCGCCACCGCATCGCGCGCGAGGTGCGCCGCGCCGAGGGCCCCGACGAGCTGAGGGAGCCGCGGCACCGCAATCGGCAGCCCGAGCTTCTCCTCCAGCGCGGCGACGACCGCGAGGTTCTGCGCCACCCCGCCGGTCATCGCGAGCGGCGGCGCGACGCCGACGCGGGCGGCCATGGCGCCCACGCGCTCGGCGATCGCCTGGCAGAGACCGCGGACGATGTTCGGCCGCGCCTCGCCCCCCGCGATCAGCCCGACGACCTCGGACTCGGCGAAGACGGTGCAGACGTTGCTGATGCGCGCGGCGCCCGTCGCCGCGAGAACGGCGGCGCCCATCTGCTCGAGCGGAATCGCGAGCGCCTGCGCCATCACTTCGAGGAAGCGCCCGGTGCCTGCCGCGCAGCGGTCGTTCATCGCGAAGTCCACGACGCGGCCGCGCTCGTCCATGCGGATGAACTTGCTGTCCTGGCCGCCGATGTCGATCACCGTGCGGCAGGCCGGCACGAGCGCGTGCGCGCCGCGCGCGTGACAGGTGATCTCCGTGACTCTCCGGCCGGCGCGCGCGACGCTCGCGCGGCCGTAGCCCGTGCCGACCGTGCCGACGAGGCACTCCGGCGTGACCCCGGCGGCCGCGAGCACCCGGCGGGTGACCTCTTCCGCGACGCGTGCATGATCGAAACCCGAGGGGACGAGCGCCCAGGCGGCCACCGTCCCGGCCGCATCGAGGAGCACGCCCTTTGCGGCGAGGGAACCGATGTCGACGCCGAGGTACACCGGCTCACTCCGCGAGGTGGCGGCGCACGGCGCGCGCGGCGAGGTGGCCGGAGCAGGCCGCGGCGCTCACGCCTGATCCGGGGCGCGTCCAGTGGCCGGCGAGAAAGAGATTGCCCCACGGCGTCAGCGGCGAGAGACGCGACGTACCGCCTTGCCCGGGAATCGCCTCCCAGCCGTAGATCGCCCCCTCGTCGTTGCCGGTCCAGCGTTCGATGGTCGCCGGCGTCGACGACTCAGCATGGCGGATGCTCGCGCCGATCCCGGGGATGATGCGCTCGGCGCGCGCCACGAGCGCGTCGGTCATCTCCTGGCGGTGCGCCTCCCAGAAGGCGGGCGTCCGCCACGGCGCGAGGACGAAGAGGCAGAGGCTCTCGCCACCGTCCGGGGCCGCCGTCGGGTCGAGCCGCGATGGCACAATGACGTAGACGTACCCCTCCGGGGAGAGCAGGCGGCGGTTGTCGGCGAGCGTCGCGTACACCTCGCCCATGTCGCCCTCCGGCAGCGACAGGATGTGCCCGGCATGCGGCGTCAGTTCGTCGAGGCGGCGGTCGATCCCGAGGAAGACCATGAACGCCGATGGCGCGAGCGTCATCGCGGCGGTCTCGCGCAGCCGCTCGGACG
>DATDCY010000151.1 GCA_036524115.1 bacterium
AGGCGACGATCTCGTTCATCGTCTGGCCGGCATCGGCCACCAGCTTGGAGCCGGACTCGACCTTGTCGACCGAGGTGCCGATCAGCGCCTTGATCTCCTTGGCCGCCTCGGCCGAGCGCTGGGCGAGGTTGCGGACCTCGCCGGCGACGACGGCGAAACCCCGGCCCTGCTCGCCGGCGCGGGCGGCCTCGACGGCGGCGTTGAGGGCGAGGATGTTGGTCTGGAAGGCGATGCCGTCGATGACGCCGATGATGTCGGCGATCTTCTTGGAAGACGAGTTGATCTCCTGCATGGTGGAGACGACCTGGGAGACGACCGAGCCGCCCTTGGCGGCGACCTCGGCACAGCAACTCCCGCACGTGCTTCTCGATCACGGGGTCGTCCTCGGCGCGCACGGACTCGAAGTGCGCGTAGACCCTGCCGGCGCCGTCTATCAGGAACACCTGCGGCGTCCCCGTGAGGCCGAACTGCCGCGCAATGCGTCCCCCGGGGTCCGGGACGACGGTGTACCCCTGGCGGATCCCGATCGCGCGGAGCTTCTCCACCCGCTCGGCCACCTGCTCGGCAGACGTCCCTTCGCCCTCGACGGCGAGCACGTCCAGCCCCTTGTCCCGATACGTCGCCTGCAGCCGGTCCAGCGCCTGCATCGCCCGCGTCGAGGTCGCCCGCCGCCAGTCCCAGAAGAAGACTGCGACGCGGCGGCGCGCCACGATCTCGCCGAGGTTGACCGGACGACCCTCCAGATCGACCGCCTTGAACTGCGGCACGATGTCGCCGCGCTTCGCCGCCGAGACGGGGGCCGGAACGAACGCCGCGGCGAGAAGGGCCACGCCCGCGGCCACTGCCACCACTCCCCGGTTCATGCTCGTCCGTCCTCCCGTCCCGCAACGGCGGGGGAGTCTACCGACGGCCATTCCGTCCTGTCAATCATCAGCGCCGGGCTCCGCCGGCGCCGGCCGCTCGCCCCGCCGCCCCGCGTACCAGCCGACCTGTCTGAAGATCCCCCGCAGGGCGCGCACCTCGCGCTCGTCCGGCCCGGCGCGCCCGATCAGCCGCCGGAAGACGCGCATCATCCGCGCCGGGTTGTCGGCGTGCAGGTAGCCGATCTCGAGGAGCACGCGCTCCATGTGCCCGTACAGGCTCTCGAGCTCCACGGTCGTCGCCCGGCGGCGCCCCGAAGGCGGGCCGTCCGCCGCGCCGGTGGCGAGGAAGAGCTCGTAGGCGAGGACGAGGACCGACTGGGCAAGGTTGAGCGAGCCGAACCCCGCGCTCGAGGGGATGGTCACGAGGCGCTGGCAGTACTGCAGCTCCTCGTTCGTCAGCCCGCTGTCCTCGCGCCCGAAGAGCAGCGCGGCTTCGTCGCTCCCCTCGAGTCCGCACACTTCCGCGGCGAGCGCGCGCGGCGTCACCCTGCCGCGCCGGCCCGAGCCGCCGCGGCGCGTCGTCCCGGCGACGAAGCCGAAGCCCGCAAGAGCCGCGCCAAGGTCGTCGGCGACGACAGCGCCCTCGAGGATCGGCTTGGCGGCCAGCGCCATCCGATAGGCGTCGGGGACGAGGAAGTCGACGGGCCGCACGAGCACGAGGCGCGAGAGCCCCATGTTGGCCATCGCCCGCGCCGCCGCGCCGATGTTCCCCGGTTCGCGGGGCTCGACGAGGACGATGGCAACCCGCGAGAGCAGGCCGCGGGGCGGGGGCGGGGCCGCGCGGACGCCGCCGGCCACGCGTCGCGTCCTACTTGCGCAGGCGGATGCCCTTGCCCTGCCAGAGGAGGACGATCGGGCTGGCGACGAAGATCGAGGAGTAGGTCCCGATGAGCACCCCGAGCAGCATCACCCAGGCGAAGTCGCGGATGATCTCCCCGCCGTAGACGTAGAGCGCCACCAGCACGATGACCACGGTCAGCGCCGTCAGGACCGTCCGGCTGAGCGTCTCGTTGATGGAGAGGTCGATCGTGTCGCCGAGCGTCTGGCGCGCGCCGCGGCGCAGGTTCTCCCGGATCCGGTCGAAGACGACGATCGTGTCGTTCGTCGAGTAGCCGGCGATCGTCAGGATCGCGGCCAGCACCGGCAGGGTGAAGGTCTTGCCGAGCAGCGTGAAGAGCCCGAGCGCGATGACCACGTCGTGGGTCGTGGCGACGATGGCGCCGAGGGCGAACTTGAACTCGAAGCGCCAGGTGATGTAGCCGAGGATGAGCACGAGCGAGACCATCACGGCCCAGAAGGCCTGCGCCCGCAGGTCGGCGCCGACTTTCGGCCCGACCATCTCCACGCGCTGGATCTCGTAGGCGCCCGCCCCGAACTTCCCGTCGAGGGCCTTGCGCACCTCGGCCTCGACGCCCTTGACGTCGGTCGTCGACATCTCGGTGGCCAGCAGCACCGACTGGCGGTCGCCGAAGTACTTGATCTCGCTCTTGCCGAGACCGACCGTGTCGAGCCCGCCGCGCACCGCGTCGATCTCGACCGGCTGCTTGAACTTCAGCTCGACGTTGCTGCCGCCCTTGAAGTCGATCCCGTAGATCAGGCCGCCGTGGCGCACCAGCGCCAGCACCGCGAGCAGGATCGCCGTGATGGACACGAGGCCCGTCGTGTATTTCATGATCCGGACGAAGGGGATCTTGGTGTCAGGCTTGATCCAGTGCATGCTCATGCCGTTTGTGTCTCCCCGCGGTTGCCGCGCGTTAGATGCTGAGCTTCGTGATCTTGCGGGTCATGGTGACCCAGTCGAAGATCACGCGCGTGACGACGACCGCCGTGAAGAGGCTGATCGCCAGGCCGACGAAGAGCGTCACGCCGAAGCCCTTGACCGGACCGGAGCCGGCGAAGTAGAGCACCACGGCCGTGAGCATCGCCGTCACGTGGGTGTCGAGGATCGTGACGAAGGCCCGGGCATAGCCGGTCTCGATGGCCGCGCGGATCGCGCGCCCGCCGCGCAGCTCCTCGCGGATGCGCTCGAAGATCAGCACGTTCGCGTCGACCGCGATGCCGAGCGTCAGCACGATGCCGGCGATGCCGGGCATGGTCAGCGAGGCGCGCAGCGCCGCCAGCGAGGCCAGCAGCAGCGTGAGGTTGACCAGCAGCGCGAAGTCCGCGACGAGGCCCGAGAGGCCGTAGTAGATGGCCATGAAGACCATGACCAGCAGGCAGCCGACCACCGTCGAGATGATGCCCTTGCGGATCAGGTCCGCGCCGAGGGAGGGGCCGACGCTGCGGTTCTCGAGGATCTCGACCGGGGCCGGCAGGCTGCCCGCCCGCAGGACGATCGCCAGGTCGGTCGCCTCCTCGACCGTGAAGCGCCCCGTGATCTGGGCGCGGCCGCCCGTGATCTTCTCCTGGATCACCGGCGCCGAGTAGACGTTGTCGTCGAGCACGATCGCCAGGCGCTTGCCGACGTTCTCCTCGGTGACGAGGGCGAAGGTGCGCGCGCCGCGGTTGTTGAAGCTCATCGAGACCGCCGGGCCCTTGCCCGAGGAGCCGGAGAGGTCGACCTTGGCGTCGTTGAGGTCGGTCCCGGTCAGGATCACCCGCTTCTGCACCAGGTACGGCGTGCGGCTGGTGCGGCCGGTCGACGGGTCCTTGTCCTGCTGGTAGAGGATCTGGCTCCCCGGCGGGACGTTGCCCTTGAGCGCCTCCTCGAGGCTGTTGGTCTCGTCCAGCAGCTTGAACTCCAGCAGCGCGGTCTTGCCGATCAGCTCGATGGCGCGGCGCGGGTCGCTCACGCCGGGCAGCTCCACCAGGATGCGGTTGGTCCCCTGCTTGACGACCGTCGTCTCCGAGACGCCGAACTGGTCGATGCGGTTGCGGATGGTCTCGAGCCCCTGGTCGACGGCGAAGGTGCGGATGCGGTCGACCTCGGCCGAGCGCATCGTCAGCCGGATCTCGTCGGCCGCGTCCTTGTCGATCTGGAACGTGGGGTACTCGTCGAGCTCGACCCTGATCTTGTCGCGCGAGCTCTCGGGGGACGGCACGAGCACGATCGTCGTCAACCCCTCGCGCCGCACGGTGCCGACGCCCAGGCGCTTGCGCCGGAAGGTGTCGCGCAGCTCGTTGGCGACGCGCTCGGTCGCGTTCTCGACCGCCTTGTCGATCTCCACGCCGAGGACCAGGTGCACGCCGCCCTTGAGGTCCAGCCCGAGCCGGAGCCTCTGCACCGGCACCACCTTGGTCCACCAGGCCGGCATCTCGCCGAGCAGCGTCGGCGCCAGGCAGAGCGCACCCGCCACCAGCGTGGCCACGATGATCCAGAACCGCATTCTCAACGCCTTCGGCATCCTCACTCCCCCCTGGAAGAACCCGAGCCGCGCCCGGGCCGCCCGCTAGACCCCGATGTCCTCGGTGACCTTGTCGGCGACCGACCAGCGGCTGATCTTGAGCCGGACCCGCTTCTCGTCGTCAACCTGCAGCACAACGGCCTTCTCGTTGAGCTCGACAATCGTGCCGTAGATCCCGGCCTGGGTGAGCACCTTGTCGCCCCGCTGCAGGTTGCGCAGCATCTCCTGCTGCTGCTTCTGCTTCTTCTGCTGCGGCCGCATGATGAGCAGGTAGATGATCGCGAAGATGATGATCATCATTCCGAACGGCCCGAGGAGGAACCCCACGAGTCCACCCGGCCCCTGCTGCTGCGGCGCGCCGGCCGCCTGCTGTGCCCAGGCGCTGGCCACGCTCACGATCGCTGTCGACATACGCTCTCCCTTCCCTGCCCCGTTTCCCTACGCTTGTGCGGCGTGCCCCGCGCGGAACGCGTCGCGGAACTCCCGCCACCGGCCGGCCGCCACCGCCGCGCGTGCGCCCGCCATGAGCCGTTGATAATACGACAGGTTGTGGATCGTGTTCAACCGCAAACCGAGCGTCTCGCGCGAGAGCGCCAGGTGCCGCAGGTAGGCGCGGCTGTACGAGCGGCAGGTCGCGCAGGGGCAGTCCGCCTCGATCGGGGCGGCGTCGCCGGCGTGCGCGGCGTTGCGGATGTTCACGGGCCCGGCGGCCGTGAAGAGCGTGCCGTTGCGGGCGTTGCGCGTCGGCATCACGCAGTCGAAGAAGTCGATGCCGCGGTCGACGCACTCCACGAGATCGACCGGCGTGCCGACCCCCATGAGGTAGCGCGGGCGCCCGGCCGGAAGGTGCGGCGCGGTCGCGCCGACGAGGTCGTACATCATCGCCGGGGGCTCGCCGACGGAGAAGCCGCCGAGCGCGTAGCCGGGGAAGTCGATCGCGAGCAGCCCCTCGAGCGAGCGCAGCCGCAGCTCGGGCCAGGCGCCGCCCTGGACGATGCCGAAGAGCGCGTTCGCGCCGCGCCACGCCGCCTTGCAGCGGGCCGCCCAGGCGCGCGTCAGCTCGAGCGATCGCTCGGCCTGCTCGCGCGTGGCCGGGTACGGCAGGCACTCGTCGAGCACCATCATGATGTCCGAGCCCAGCGCCTCCTGGATCGCGACCGCCGACTCCGGCGAGAGAAAGCGCATGGACCCGTCGAGGTGCGAGCGAAAGTGCACCCCCTCGGGGGTCACCGTGCGCAGCTCGCTGAGGCTGAAGACCTGGAAGCCGCCGCTGTCGGTGAGGATCGGACCGTCCCAGTGCGTGAAGCGGTGCAGTCCGCCGAGGGCGCGCACCTGCTCCTCGCCAGGGCGCAGGTGCAGGTGGTAGGTGTTCGCGAGGATCGCCTGCGCCCCGCAGTCGCGCACCTCCTCCGGGGTGACGGTCTTGACGGCGCCGTAGGTCCCGACGGGAAGGAACGCGGGCGTGTCGAACGCGCCGTGAGCCGTGTGCACGCGCCCGAGGCGGGGCCCGGACGCGCCGCCGGAGATCAGCTCGAAGCGGAAGTCAGCCATCGCGCGGATGATATCAGACGAACCCGCCAGACAGGTTCGCAGAACGCGCCGTGACCCGGGGCGACCGGGCCGATTCCGCTCCGATTTCGCGTCCCGGCAAGGCAGCGGGCTCGGGCGCGCCGCACCACCCCCACACGCGGCACAACTGCGCGCGGGGGCAACGACCGCACCGCCGCCGGGGCGCGAAAGCGCGCGGAAGCGGCCCGGTCGATTCACCGAATAAGCATGGCGTCGCCGTAGCTGTAGAAGCGGTAGCGCTCGCGGATCGCCTCCGCGTAGGCCGCCAGCAGGCGTTCGCGGCCGGCGAACGCCGCGGCGAGCACGAAGAGGCTGGACTTCGGCAGGTGGAAGTTCGTGATCAGGGCGTCGACGGCCCGGAAGCGGTGCCCCGGGCGGATGTAAAGGTCCACCGCCCGGGTGCCCGGGGCGACGCCGCCCTTTCCGTCCGCGAACGCCTCCAGCGTCCGCGTCACGGTCGTCCCCACGGCGACGACCCGCCCTCCACGGGCGCGCGTCACCGCGATCGCGGCCGCCGTCTCCGCCGTCACCTCGGCC
Organism: bacterium; assembly: GCA_036524115.1. NCBI lineage: Bacteria > bacterium. The sequence continues at coordinate 6,374 of DATDCY010000151.1, forward strand.
CGCTCGGCCTCGATGCGGTGCCCGGCGATGTCGTCGTGCCGGATGGGGCGGAAGGTCCCGGGGCCGACGTCAAGGGTCACGAAAGCCGTATTCACCCCCGCGCGCGCCAGGCGCCCGAAGAGCGCGCCGGTGAAGTGGAGGCCCGCGGTGGGCGCCGCGACGGAGCCCGGCTCGGCCGCGAAGACCGTCTGGTAGCGCGCCCGGTCCGCCCGCCGCCGGCGGCGCGCCTCCTCCTCGCGGCGGCGGATGTACGGCGGCAGGGGCGGGTAGCCCGCCAGGGCCATCGCGCGCTCTCCGCCGTCGGGCTCCGCGAAGGCGAGCAGTCCCTCCCCGGCTTCGTCCACGCCCTCGAGCGTGGCGCGCACGGCGCCCCGCGCGAACTCCAGCACCGTGCCCGGCCGGCTCGCGCCCCGCACGAGCGCCCGCCAGCGCCCCTGCCCCGCCGGCGCCAGCAGCAGCGCCTCGATGCGCCCCCCCGTCCCCGCCTTGCGCCCGAAGAGGCGCGCCTGCCGCACCGCGGAGTCGTTCAGGACGAGAAGGTCGCCCCGGCGCAGCAGCGCGGGAAGGCGCGAGAAGCGCTCGTGCCCGATCGCCCCCGTGCCGCGATCGAGCACAAGCAGGCGCGCCGCGTCCCTGCGCCTCGCCGGCGTCTGCGCGATCAGCTCCTGCGGCAGGTGGAAATCGTAGTCCTCGATGCGCCTGCTCATTGTTCTCCCCGGGGCCGGCGGATTATAGTGGCGCCGAGGCCGAAATGGGAACTGCTGACGAGGTCATCGTGCCGGACACCGCCGACGCCACCCCGCGTGCGCGCAACATCCGCCTCCTGCTGGCCTACGACGGCACGCCCTTCCTCGGCTGGCAGGTCCAGCCGCAGGGCCCCACGATCCAGTCGGTCCTCGAGGACGCCCTCGGGCGCATCACCGGGCACGCGACCAAGGTCAAGGGGTCGGGCCGAACCGACGCGGGCGTGCACGCGCTCGGCCAGGTCGCCAATTTCCACACCGCTTCGCGCATGCCGCCGGAGGCCTATGTCCCCGCTCTCAACAGCATGCTTCCCCCGGAGGTCGCCGTGCTCGCCGCCGACGAGGTTGAACCCGCGTTCGACGCACAGTTCTCCGCCGTGGAAAAGACGTACCGGTACCGTGTTCTGAACACCAGGGCAAAGCAGCCGTTCGAGCACAACCGTTCGTGGCAGGTGCCTGTTGATATCAATGTGGAATCAATCAGAAGTGCATCGTCCTATCTGGTTGGCAAAAAAGACTTTTCATCATTTCGCGCTGCAGGATGCGCTGCATCGAGCCCCGTCAGGGTGATGAAGAACATCAGCATCTCCTCCGATGGTGGAATCATCACCTTCGAGCTGACCGCTGACGGATTCCTCCGCCACATGGTGCGCAACATCGTCGGGACGCTGGTCGAAGTCGGTCGGGGCAAATTTTCCACAGATGAATTCTCCGCCATCCTGGAGGCCCGCGACCGGACCCGCGCTGGAAGGTCCGCCCCGCCCCAAGGGCTGTACCTCGTCAGGGTCGTGTATCCCTGAAACGCGGAAACGGGGACAGATCTATTTTTCCGTGTCGCTTGCGGGCCGCTCGACGTTCCCCCGAAGAGGAAAATAAATCTATCCCCTTTTCGGGTGCGGCGCGACAGCTTTTCACTTGACAAGGGGACGGAAAACAACAACAATCCCCACTTTGACGGAAGTGAGGCGTAGGGGCGTAGCTCAGGGGGAGAGCGCTTGCTTGACACGCAAGAGGTCGGCGGTTCAAGACCGCCCGTCCCTACCAGTTTCTGACACGCGGCACCGAGGGGGAATGGATAGCAGCCCAGGCGCGCAGGCAGGGCATCGGGTCTCCGGCCCAGCCGCCGTTTGCGCGCGCCGCCCCCCGGCGATCGCCTGATCCCCGGCCAGCGGCAGGACCCCGCCACGATGGCAACCATAACCGTTTCCTTTCCCGACGGCTCGCGGGCTGAAGTCCCGGCGGGCACCGCCGCCGGCAAGGCGCTCCAGGGGCACCTCGACGGCGTCCGCGGGGCGCTGGTCGCGGCGCGCGTCGACGGCCGGCTCGTCGACCTGAGCGCGCCGCTGGCGGCCGACGCGCGCGTGGAGGGCGTCGGCTTCGACTCCCCCGAGGGGCGCGACGTCTTCCGCCACTCCAGCGCGCACCTCATGGCCGAGGCGGTGGCCGACCTCTTCCCCGGCGTGAAGTTCGCGATCGGGCCCGCGATCGCCGACGGCTTCTATTACGACTTCGACGTCGAGAAACCCTTCACGCCCGAGGACCTCGAGCGCATCGAGAAACGCATGGCCGAGATCGTCAAGGCCAACGTGCCGTTCGTGCGCAGCGAGGTCGCGCGCGACGCGGCGCTGGCCGACTTCCGGGGCAAGGGCGAGGTCTACAAGGCCGAGCTCATCGAGGCGATCCAGGACCCGACCGTGTCGATCTACCGCCAGGGCGGGTTCACCGACCTCTGCCGCGGGCCGCACCTGACCTCGACCGGCAAGATCAAGGCCTTCAAGCTGCTCTCGGTGGCCGGGGCCTACTGGCGCGGGGACGAGCGCAACCGCATGCTCCAGCGCATCTACGGCACCAGCTTCCCCGACAAGGCGGCGCTCGAGGCCTACCTGCACCGCCTCGAGGAGGCGAAGAAGCGCGACCACCGCAAGATCGGCAGGGACCTGGACCTCTTCTCCTTCGCCGACGAGGTCGGCCCGGGGATGGTCATCTGGCACCCCAAGGGCGGGCTGCTGCGCTACCTGCTGGAGGAGTTCGAGCGGCGCGAGCACCTCAGGCGCGGCTACCAGATCGTCTTCGGGCCCCGCATCCTGCGGGAGGAGCTCTGGCAGCGCTCGGGCCACTACGACAACTACCGCGAGAACATGTACTTCACCGAGATCGACGAGGTGAAGTACGGCATCAAGCCCATGAACTGCCTGGCCCACATGCTGATCTACAAGAGCCAGATCCGCTCCTACCGCGACCTGCCCATCCGCTACTTCGAGCTGGGCACGGTGTACCGCCACGAGCGGGCGGGGGTTTTGCACGGCCTGCTGCGGGTGCGCGGCTTCACCCAGGACGACGCCCACATCATCTGCGCCCCCGAGCACCTCAACGCCGAGATCCGGGGGGTGATCGCCCTGGTCAAGGACGTGATGGCCGTCTTCGGCTTCTCCTACCACATGGAGATCAGCACCCGGCCCGAAAAGTCGATCGGCTCCGACGAGAACTGGGAGCTGGCCACCAACGCCCTGGAGCAGGCGCTGAAGGACGAGGAGATCCCCTTCGTGATCAACGCGGGGGACGGGGCCTTCTACGGCCCCAAGATCGACGTGAAGCTGCGGGACGCCATCGG
>DATDCY010000152.1 GCA_036524115.1 bacterium
GGCCGCCTCGCGCGCGGCGCCGCGCGGCCTGCACACGGACGGCGAGGTCGATGAGTGGATCGCCCGGCAACGCGCCGCGGGGACCCTGGACGTTCAGGTCGTCCCGCTCGACGCGCTCCAGGACTGGGGCACGGAGCCGGGGAGCGGCAACCTCGTGCACCGGACCGGGCGCTTCTTCAGCGTCCTCGGCCTGGACGTCCAGCAGCGGACCGGCCTCAGGGAGATCCCCTGGGACCAGCCGATCATCGAGCAACCCGAGGTCGGCATCCTCGGCGTCCTGGCCAAGCGGATCGGCGGCGTCCTGCACTTCTGCCTGCAGGCGAAGGAGGAGCCCGGGAACATCGGCGCGGTGCAGCTCTCGCCGACGGTCCAGGCGACGTTCAGCAATTACACGCGTGCCCACCGGGGGGCGGAGCCGCCATTCCTCGCGCTCTTCACCGCGCCGGCGCCCGAGTCGGTGGTCTTCGCCCGCCTGCAGACCGAGGACGGCAGCAGGTTCCTGCACAAGTCGAACCGGAACATGGTCGTGCTCGTCGGGGACGAGGTCCCCGACGAGGTGCCCGGCCCCTTCCTCTGGCTCACGCTGCGCCAGATCGCGCAGCTGCTGCGCCGGGACAACCTGGTCAACGCCTGCGCCCGCAGCGTGCTGTCCGCTCTCGCGCTCCCGCTGTCGCTTCCCGGAGGGCGCGGCCCGGCAGCCGGGCCGGGCGCCGGGGGTGCGGACATCCGGGAGACCCTCCAGTGGCTCGACGATATCCGCGCCGGCGTCCACCTCAGGGTCAAGCGCATCGGCCTCAACGAGCTGGACGAGTGGGAGCGCGACGTGAAGGGCTATTTCTCGCACCATGAGGGCCGCTACTTCCGGCTGGTCGGTCTGAGGGTCAGCTCCGAGCACCGGGAGGTGCGGCGCTGGGACCAGCCGATCATCGAGAACGCGGCGCGCGGCATCATCGGCCTGCTGGTCCGGCACGGGGCCGGGGGGCTCGAGTGCCTGCTGCAGGCGCGGCCCGAGCCGGGGAACCGCCCCGCCGTGCAGGTCGGCCCGACGGTGCAGTTCACACCGGGGAACTACTGCGCCAATCCGAAGCTGCCGCGCCCGTTCCTGCTCGAGGAGTTCTCGCAACCCGGCCGCTTCCCGCTGCTCCTCGAGACGCTGCAGGCCGAGGAGGGGGCGCGGTTCTTCCGGGAGTGCCACACCCACCGCGTGCTCATGCTGCCCCCCGGCACGGAGCTCGAGCCGCCGCGGGGCTACCGCTGGGTCCCCGAGGCGCACCTGCGCTTCCTGCTGCATCTGGGAGAGCAGGTGAACTCCTGCGCGAGGAGCATCGTCGGATGCCTGCTCTGACGCCGGCGGAGCCCCCGGCCGGCGCGCCCGCGGTGCCCTACTGGGACGTGCGCCCGTTCGCCGCCGCGCGCCGCGACGAGCTGCTCGCCGCCGTCGGGCGGGTCCTGGATTCGGGCCGCCTCGTCCTCGCGGACGAAGTGCGCCGGTTCGAGGAGGACTTCGCGCGCCTCTGCGGCGTGCGCTGGGGGGTCGGCGTCAACTCCGGGACCGACGCGCTCTTCCTCGCGCTCAAGGCGCTCGACATCGGGGCCGACGACGAGGTCCTGACCGTCGCCAACACCGCGGTGCCGACCGTCGCCGCGATCCGCGCGACAGGGGCCACGCCGGTCTTCGTGGACGTCGAGGAAGAGACCTTTCTCATGGACCCGCGCCTGCTGCGGGAGCGGCTCTCGCCGCGCTCGCGGTGCATCGTCCCGGTCCACCTCGCCGGGCAGGCGGCGGACGTGCCGGCCCTCCGGGAAGCCGCGGCCGGCCGGGACATCCGCATCGTGGAGGACTGCGCCCAGGCCTGCGGGGCGACCATCGGCGGACGGCGGGTGGGCAGCCTCGGCGACGCGGGGGCGTTCTCCTTCTACCCGACGAAGGTCCTCGGCGCCTTCGGCGACGCCGGGATGGTGGTCACTGCCGGCGAAGCCCTCGCGCAGCGGGTGCGGCGGCTGCGCTTCTACGGCATGGAGCGCGAGTACGCAGCGCTCGAGGAGGGCTACAACTCGCGGCTCGACGAGGTCCAGGCGGCGCTCCTGAGCGTCAGGCTCGCGCTCCTCGACGAGGCCGTGGCGGGGCGCCGCGCGATCGCCCGGCGGTACGACGAGGCCCTGGCCGGCCTCGGCGACCTCGCCCTGCCGGTGACCGGCGCGGGGCGCGACCACCAGTACTACCTCTACACGGTCCGCACGCCGCGCCGGGACGCCCTGCGCGAGCACCTGGCGACCCGGGGGATCGAGACGAAGATCAACTACCCGCACCCCGTGCACCTGATGCAGGCCTACGCGTTCCTCGGCTGGCGGCCGGGCGACCTGCCGGTCACCGAACGGCTGGCGGCGACCGTGCTCTCGCTCCCCATCTACCCGGAGATGCCGCCCGCGCACCAGTCGCTGGTCGTCGACGCGGTCCGCGACTTCTTCGGCGAGGCATGAACGCGCGCGAGTACCGCGCGATGTTCGAGGCCGAGGACCGCCACTGGTGGTACGTCGGCCTGCACGAACTGGTCGTCGCGATCGTCGGGCGCCTGGCCGCAGGCCGGCGCGAGCCGCTGCGCATCCTCGACGCCGGGTGCGGGACGGGACGGCTGATGCAGCTGCTCGGTCGTGCCGGCGCGGTCGAGGGCTTCGACGTCTCGCCGGAGGCCGTCGACTTCTGCCGCCGGCGGGGGCTCGAGCGCGTGCGGGTCGCGGACCTCAACGCGCCGGCGCTGCCGGAGTGCGCGTACGACGTGATCACCGTCATCGACGTGCTCTACCACCGCGGCGTGCGGGACGAGGCGGCCGCGCTCGGCTCGCTGCGGGCGGCGCTGGCGCCCGGCGGCGTGCTCATCAGGAACGACCCTGCATTCGAGGCGCTGCGCAGCGACCACGACCGCGCGGTCCACACGCGCGAGCGCTACCGGCCCCCGCGCGTGCGGCAGCTGCTGCTTGCCGCGGGACTGGAGCCTGAGATCGTCACCTACCGCGTCGCCGCCGCGGCCCCCGCCATCGCGCTCCACCGTCTCGCCCGGCGGTGGGGGCGTGCGGTCGCCGAGACCGACGTCCGCTCCGACGTGAAGCTCCCCGGCGCGGGGCTGAACCGGGCGCTCCTCGCCCTGCTGCGCGCGGAGAACCGGCTGATCGCGCGCACCGGCCTGCCCTTCGGGACATCCGTCTTCGCCGTGGCGCGGCGGCCGGCGGTGTCCGGCACATGAGCGCGGGCGCCTGGGCCCCGGCGGCAAGCGCCTGGCTGGCGCTCCCGCGGCCGGTCCCCCGGCGGTGGCTGGTCTTCGCGCTCCTCGCGCTGGCGCTGCTTGCGCGACAACCGCGGGACCTGCTCCACCCGCAGTTCAACGCCGAGGAGGGGAGCATCATCTTCCAGCAGGCCTACAATCAGGGGCCCTGGCGATCGCTCTTCGTCCCGGCGTCGGGCTACCTGCATCTGACGCTGCGCCTGGCGGGCGCGCTGGCCCTGCTCGTCCCCCTCGAGCTGGCCCCGCTGGTCTTCAAGGTGCTGGCCGTCGGGGTCCAGATGGTCCCGGTGGCGTACCTCCTGGCGGACGGCGTCCCGGGCTTCGCCGTCGCTCCCGCCTTCCGCGTGGCCGGCGCGGCGGCGGTGCTGGCCGGGCCGAACTCGCAGGAGGTCTATCTCAACCTCAACAACTCCCAGTGGTTCCTGACGCTCGCGGGCTGCCTCATCCTGCTCGCGGGACCGCGCCCCGGAAAGTGGCGCCGGGCCCTGGACACCGGGGTGATCCTGCTCTTCGCGACGACGGGGCCGTTTGTCATCGCCTGCGCGCCGCTCGCGCTGTGGTCCCTGTGGCGCTGCCGTGCCCGCGGAGTCCGCACCTGGACCCCGCTCATCGCACTCGCCGGCGCCGCCGTCCAGCTGGCGCTGCTGGCCACAGGTCCGCGCGCGACGAGCGCGACCGCCGGCTTCGGGATCCCCACCGTCGCCGAGATCGTCCGGATCCTCGGGCTGGACGGCGCCGCCAACGCGTTCTTCGGCCTCAATTTCGTCGCGGCGCGCCATTCCGGGTTCCCTGCCGGCGCCGTGCTCGCCGCAGCGGCCGCCGTGCCGGCACTGGGGCTCGCGGCCGTCGCGCTCCGCAACCTCGCGCTGCTCGTCCTGCTCGGGCTGGCCACCGTCGCCGCCGCCGTCCCGTTTCTCTTCCCGCTCAACGACCCGCGCCACTGGCTGAGCCCGGCGTTCGGCCCGCGGTACTTCTTCTTCACCATGCTCTTCGTCGTCTGCACGCTGCTGGCCATGGCGGAGCGCGGCGGCACCTGGCGCGCCCTCGCGGTCCCCGGCCTCGCGGCCGTGCTCCTGCTCGGCGTGCGCGGGGACTACCGCATACCTCCCGCCATGGACACCCACTGGCACGATCAGGTCGCCGCGTTCCGCTCGCTGCCGCCGGGAACGGACTTCTTCATCCCCGTCTATCCGCAGGTGTCGGCGTGGGGGATGACGCTGCGGCGCACGTCGCAGCCGGCCGCCGCCGACCCGCTCGCCGGCCACAAGGCTTCCGGGGCGCCGCTGCGGGCTGCCGTGGAGTTCGTCGGCACGACGCTCCCCCCCGACAGCACGTCTCCCGACCAGAAGGTCATCGTCCGGGGCTACGCCGCGGATGCGGGCAGCCGCAGCGCCGCCGGCGTGTTCCTGAACATCGACGGCCGTCTCTTTCCCGCGGTGACCGGGATGACGCCCGAGGCGACCCAGGCCGACCCTTCCCTCGCCGGCGCCGGTTTCGCCCGCTACGTGCCCAGGGACGCCCTGGGGGCGGGGGCGCACGAACTCCAGGTGCTCGCCCTGGATCACGCCGGCACGTCGCTGCTCGCGCCGGGGCCGACGCGGCGCTTCACGCTGCCCTAGCGACGATGCGGATCGTCTTCGTCGAGCCCGTCCTGCGCTTCTCCGTCCCGCTCGGGGTCACGGGGGTCGCGGCCATGCTCCGCCGCGGCGGGCACGAGGTCGGCCTCGTCCTGGCGGAGCGTGCGCCCGAGCGCACCGTCGCGCGGGTCGCGGCCCTCCGCCCGGACGCGGTCGCCTTCAGCGTGCTCTCCGGCGGCCACCACTGGCACTACGCGATCGCCCGGGCGCTCAAGGAGCGGCTCGGCGTGCCGACACTCTGGGGGGGGCCCCACCCGACGTTCTTCCCCGAGATGATCGAGTTGCCGTGGGTCGACGCGGCGTGCGTCGGCGAGGGCGAGCAGGCGGCGCTGCTCTTCGCGGACGCGTTCGACCGCGAGGGGGGACTGCCGGCGGCGGTCCCCAACTTCCTCATCAAGCGCGATGGGCGTGTGTGCGCCAGCGCTCCCCTCCCGCGCAACCGCAACCTCGACGCCCTGCCGTTCCCGGCGCGCGAGCTGTATTTCGACCGGTTCCCGGTTCTCCGGGAGCACGGGGTCAAGCACTTCATGGCGCACCGCGGCTGCCCGTACCGCTGCACCTATTGCTTCAACGACGCCTACAACGCCCTGTACCGCGAGCAGGCCGGCGACCGCGCGATCTACCGCTCGCGCAGCCCCGAGTCGATCGTCGAGGAAGTGCTCGCCGTGGGCCGCCAGGTCCCGCTGCGCATGGTCGCCTTCGTCGACGATTGCTTCACCCTGCAGAAGCGCTGGACCCTGGCGTTCGCGGAAGTCTACGCGCGCCGGTGCCGCCTCCCGTTCAGCTGCCACGTCCGCTTCGACAACATCGACGAGGAGACCGTCGCCGCCCTGCGGGGCGCGGGGCTGCACCTGGCGTACGCGGGCGTAGAGTCCGGTGACGAGTTCATCCGCAACCGCGTGATGCGGCGGGGGATGACCGAGGAGCGGATGCGCGCGGGCGGCGCCCTGCTCCACCGGCACGGGGTCAGGCTGATCACCGAGAACGTGCTCGGCGCGCCGGGCGAGACGTACGCGACCGCGCGCAGCACGCTGCGGGTGAATGTCGCGATCCGGCCCGCCCTCGCCAACGCCTCGATCTTCACGCCCTACCCGCGCCTGCCGCTGACGAAATACGCGATCGACACGGGGTGCTACGACGGGTCCGTGGACGCGCTCGACGGCACCTACTACCACGCCAGCGCGCTGCGCTTCGCGAGCGGGCGCGACGCGCACCGGATCGTCAACCTGCGGCACTTCTTCAGCGTGCTCGCGCGCCACCCGCGGCTGCTCCCCCTGCTCGCGCCCCTGCTCGCGGCCAGGCCCAACGCGCTCTACCGCTGGATCGGCGACCTGGCCGACGGCTACTACCTGCGCCGGTGCCTTCCATACCGCATGACGCTGCGGGAGCTCCTGCGGACGCTGCGGCACTATCTCGCCTCCTACCGCCGCGACCCGGGGGAGGCCCGCCGGCCGCGCCCCGGGAGCTAAAGGCGTCCGGCCGCCGGACCCGTTGCCGCGGGCGGCCCGCGCTGCGACAATGGAGCGGTGGAAGCCCTGCGCGTGCTCGGCCGGGCGGTCACGAAGTTCCACCGTGACAACGGCCTCTTCCTCGCCTCGGGGATCGCCTTCCAGGTGATCCTGGCCCTGGTGCCGCTCGCGCTGCTCGTGCTCTCCTTCGCGGGGTCGTACCTCGTCTCCCACGAGCAGGCGATGGAGCAGTTCGCGCGCTACCTCGAGCAGGCAGCGCCGACCCTGGACGCGGCCCACCGCGCGAGCGTCATCGCGGTCGTCGAGGACCGCGGGACCATCGGCGTGGTCGGCACGGCGGGCCTGCTCTGGATCGCGACCACGGTCTTCGGCTGGCTCAGGACGGCCCTGAACGCGATCTTCGGGGTGCCGCGGCCCCACGGGACGCTGCGGGGGATGCTCCTCGACCTGGCGATGATCGTGCTCTCCGGCGCGGTGTTCCTGGCGAGCGCCGTCCTCGCCGGCTTCATCGAGTATCTGCGCCGCGCGCCCGCCCTCCTGCCCGCCGTCCGGGCGCGGCTCACGGGGGCCTCGCTCTCGTACGTGGCCCCCTTCGCCGCGATCCTGCTGATCTGCTTCCTGATCTACTACCTCGTCCCGAACCGCCGCGGCTCGGCGCGGGCCGCCCTCGTGGGCGCGCTCGTCACCGGCATCCTCTGGGAGGCCGCCAAGCACCTCTTCGCCTGGTACGTCGCTGCGTCCGGGAGCTACTCTCTGGTCTACGGCCCTCTGGGCGCCGCCGCGGTGCTCCTCGTCTGGATCTACTATTCGGCTGCGGTGCTCCTTCTCGGCGCCGAGGTCGCGTCGGTCCTGGAGGGTGCCGACCGCGTTCCGCGCAGCGGCACGGCGGGCGGCGCCCGCTGACTCGTCCGATCGCCCGCCGACCCGCGCAAGCCGGAAGCGGTTCGTGTATACTTGAGCAGTTACCATGGGCATAGTTCGTCGCGGGCAGGGGCGTGGGGCATGAAGCTGACCGCAAATGAAACTTTGCAGGCGATCCGCGTAACCTTCGGTAACGATCCTTCGAGAGGTTTCCGTCGCCGCCCCCGGCATGGGAACGGCGCTGGTCCACAACAAATTGATTCGATTATGAAATAGTCATGGCATCGATTGCCCCCGCCCTTCGCATGCATTTTGCTTTCGCCGTACCTTCATGAGCATCGGTCTGCAACAGACATTCACCGGACGCTTCGACTACCGTCCCGCTCTGCGATAGGAGGAGAACATGGAACTCGGCAAGGTGGACCGGGCGACCCTGGCGGCCTACTGGTCGGCGAACAAGCGGCTGACCACCATCACGCTGCTGATCTGGGCGCTCGTCTCGTTCGGGGCGGTCTTCTTCGTCGACGCGCTCGACACCGTCGTGATCTTCGGCTTCCCCCTGGGCTACTACATGGCGGCCCAGGGCTCGCTCATCGTCTTCGTGGCGCTGATCTTCAACTACGCCGCGATGATGAACCGGATCGACCGCAAGTACGGCCTCCAGGAAGAGGAGGAGTAGCATGGCCCGCCAGCGCAGCTCCTCCTTCATCGACAACCTGGGCCGGCTCTACGGGATGTACACGGGGGTCTTCGTCGGCTTCGTGATCATCCTCGGGATCGCGGAGACGATGGGGATGCCGAAGGCCTGGATCGGCTACCTCTTCCTCGGCGTCACCATCGCGGTCTACGCCGGGATCGGCGTCCTCTCGCGCACCTCGCGGATCTCGGAGTACTACGTCGCCGGCCGGGCGGTGCCCCCCGTCTTCAACGGCATGGCCACCGGCGCGGACTGGATGAGCGCGGCCTCGTTCATCGGGATGGCGGGGACGATCTACGGCCTCGGTTACGACGGGCTGGCCTACATCATGGGCTGGACCGGCGGCTACGTCCTGCTGGCGGTGTTCCTCGGGCCGTATCTGCGCAAGTTCGGGCAGTACACGATCCCCGACTTCCTCGGCGCCCGCTACGGCGGGCACGAGACCCGGCTGATCGGCATCGCGGCGGCGATCGCCGCCTCGTTCACCTACCTGGTCGCGCAAATCACCGGCGCCGGCATCATCATGGGCCGCTTCCTCGGCACCGAGTTCACGACCGGCGTCGTCATCGGGCTGCTCGGCATCCTCGTCTGCTCGCTGCTCGGCGGGATGAAGGCCGTCACGTGGACGCAGGTGGCGCAGTATCTGATCCTGATCATCGCGTACCTCGCCCCCGTCACCGTGATGAGCTACAAGCACACCGGCGTGCCCGTCTCCGAGATCATGTACGGGCAGGTGCTGCAGAAGATCGACGCGCGGGAGAAGGAGCTCTTCGCGAGCCCGGCGGAGCAGGCGGTCCGCGATGCGTACCGCGCAGAGGGCGGGGCCGCGGCGGAGAAGGCGCCGACGCCGAAGCCCTACCTGCAGCCGTTCGCGCGCCTCGACCGGCGGAACGTGCTGGCGCTGACCTTCTGCCTGATGGTCGGCACGGCCGGCCTGCCGCACATCCTGATGCGCTACTACACGGTGCCCTCGGTCAAGGACGCGCGCTCGTCGGTGGGCTGGTCGCTCTTCTTCATCTTCCTGCTCTACTTCACCGCGCCGGCCTATGCGGCGTTCGCGCGCTGGGAGGTGCTCAGCTCGGTCGTCGGGACGAAGATCGCCGAGCTGCCCGCGTGGATGACCCACTGGGCCAAGGTCGGCCTGGTCTCCTGGAGGGACGTGAACCTCGACGGCATCCTGCAGTTCGCCGAGCTGACGATCGGGCCCGACGCGATCGTGCTCGCGACGCCCGAGATCGCCGGCCTGCCGTACGTCATCTCCGGCCTGGTCGCGGCGGGCGGCCTGGCGGCGGCGCTCTCGACGGCCGACGGGCTGCTGCTGACCATCTCGAACGCGCTCTCGCACGACCTGTACTACAAGATGATCGACCCGGGCGCGTCGATCCTCAAGCGGCTGACGATCTCCCGCGTCCTGCTCGTGGTCTCCGCGGCGGTGGCGGCGTGGGTCGCGACCTTCAAGCTGACGATCATCGTCGAGCTCGTTGCGTGGGCCTTCTCGATCGCGGCCGCCTCGTTCTTCCCGGCGCTGGTGATGGGGGTCTGGGACAAGCGGGCGAACAAGGCCGGGGCCGTCGCGGGCATGCTCGCCGGCTTCGGGGCGACGCTCTTCTACATGGTCGGCAGCCGCTTCTTCGGGCTCGACTGGCTCGGGATCAAGACGGTCGCCTCGGGCGTCTTCGGCATCCCGCTCGGCTTTCTCACCATCTTCGTCATCTCGCGCCTGACCGCGCCGCCGAGCCAGGAGCTGCAGGAGTTCGTCGAGAGCGTCCGCTACCCGCGCGGCTCCGCCGGCGCCCGCGCGGAGTGAGAGAGACGGGGCGACGGCGGGGCTGGCGGCGCCCGGCGTCCCGGCGATGATCGTCGAGGAGATCGCCGAGTTCCTCGGGCAGGTCCCCGCCTTCCGCCTCCTGGGCCCGGACGAGCTGCGCGAGCTGGCCGGGCGCATCCAGGTTGAGTTCTCGCCCGCCGGCACCGCGCTCCTGACGGCGGGGGGCCCCCCCAGCGCCTTCCTGCGGATCGTCGCCTCCGGGGGCGTCAAGGTCAGCGTTGCCGCCGGCGAGGCCGGCGAGGTCGACATCGACTACCGCTCGAAGGGCGCGGCGATCGGCTACCTCTCGCTCTTCTCCGGCGAGCGCTCGCGGGTCAACGTCACCGCCGCCGAGGACACCGTCTGCTACCTGATCCCCTGGGAGCCGTTCCACGCCCTGTTGGAGCGGCGGCCGGACGTGCGCGAGTTCTTCACGAAGAGCTTCATCGCCACGTACCTCGACAAGGCCTTCGGCGACCTGCGGGCCTCCTGCCTCGGCCTGCGCAACGGGGAGCAGCTGCTCTTCTCGACGCCGGTGCGCGAGCTCGTGCGCCGCCGGCCGGTGAGCGCCCCCGTGGGGATCTCGATCCGCGAGGCCGCGCGGGTCATGGCGCGCCACCGCGTCAGCTCGCTGGTGCTGACGGGGCGCGGGGGAGAGCCGCTCGCCATCCTCACGGACCGCGATCTGCGCGAGCGCGTCGCCGCCGAAGGAAGGGACGCGGCGGCGCCGGTCGCCGGCATCATGACCCCCATCCGGCTCGCGGCGAAGCCCGACGACACCTGCTTCGACGCCCTGCTGACGATGCTCCGCAACAACGTGCACCACCTGCCGGTCCTCGAGGGGGGACGCTTCGTCGGCATGGTCACCAACCACGACCTGATGCTCCTCCAGGGGAACTCGCCGATCTCGCTCGTGCGCGAGATCGAGCACCAGCGGGACATCGACGGCCTCGCCGCCGCCGCGCGGCAGGTGGACTGCATGATCGAGCTGCTGCTGCGCGAGGGGGCGAAGGCGGGCAACGTCAGCCGCGTCATCACCGAGATCAACGACCGCCTCGTGCGCAAGGCGCTGCAGCTGGTGGAGCGCCCCCTGGGGCCGGCGCCGCTGCCGTGGTGCTGGATCGTCTTCGGCAGCGAGGGCAGGCGTGAGCAGACCTTCAAGACCGACCAGGACAACGGCATCATCTACGCGGACACCGAGGACCCGGAGCTGGAGGCGCGAGCACGCCGCTGGTTCGCCGCGTTCACGCCGGGGGCGCGCGACGCGCTCGCCCGCTGCGGCTTCCCGCCCTGCCCCGCCGGCTACACGGCGGCCACCCCCGAGTGGTGCCGGCCCCTGGGGGGCTGGAAGCACGTCTTCACGGAGTGGATCTCCACGCCGACGGCCGAGGCCGTGCTCCACTCGCTGATCTTCTTCGACTTCCGCCCGCTCGAGGACCCCGCGGGCCTCGCCGCGGAGCTGCGCGCGCACCTGACGGCCGCGATCGCGCGAACGCCGGCGTTCCTCGGCTTCCTTGCCGCCCAGATCGTGCGCAACCCCCCGCCGCTGGGTTTTCTGCAGCGGTTCGTCGTCGAGAAGGAAGGAGAACACAAGGACCGGCTGAACCTCAAGCTCAAGGCGATCGCCCCGATCGTGGACCTGGCGCGCCTGTTCGCGCTCGAGAAGGGCGTCCCCGAGACCGGGACGCTCGATCGACTGCGGGCGCTGCGGCGGACGCACACGATCGTCGGCAGCTACGGCGAGGAGCTCGAGCAGGCCTTCGAGTTCCTGATGTCGCTGCGCCTGCACCATCAGCTCGGCCAGGTCGCCGCCGGCCGGGAGCCGGACAATTTCGTCGACCCGGGGGACCTCAGCGCCCTGGAGCGCAAGACCGCGCGCGAGGCCTTCTCGCTCGTCTCGCGGCTGCAGAACCTCGTCATCGAGCGCTACCGGGCGTCGATCCTCTGACCTGCGGCGTGTGCCCCGCGATACGATAGGTAACACCGGCCAGCGCTTGATCCGGAATGCACAATCCGCCGACTGATCCGTCTCGCTAATTACACAATTTCATTAGGCAATTTTGGGTGGCCTCCAGCGCCCACCGCTGGCATGGCGCTTGCAACTTATCACGCCGCGGGACGTGGTGACTTTCGCGCGGAGAGCGCAACACGCGACGGGAGGGGGTGGGGCAGGGGCTAAAACAGATTTGCTGAGGGGCCTGGAGCAACCGCCAACAGGAACAAGGAGGGAGTAATGGCAAAGAAATCGGTGCACGAGATCCTCGCGGATCCCGATTTCAAGGAGCTCTACAGCAAGCGCATGACCTACGCCTGGACCCTGACGGTCCTGGAGCTGGTCCTGTTCTACGGCTTCGTCTACCTCGTCTCCTACAACAAGCCGTACCTGGCCACGAAGATGAGCGGGTCGGTGACCACCATCGGGATCCCGATCGCCGTCGGCACGATCTTCGTCTCCTGGATTCTCACGGGGATCTACGTCTACTGGGCGAACAACATCTATGACGGCCTTGTGAAGAAGGTCAAGGACAAGATCGGAGGATGACGATGCCGAAAAAGCTCGCATTCCAGATTCCCTTCGGAACGGCCGCCCTGCTCGCGGCGGTCCCGGCCGGCGCGCAGGCGCCGCAGGCCGCCCCCGCTTTCCAGACCACCATCGGCACGCTCAACCCCGTCGCCGTCTTCTTCTTCATCCTGTTCGCGCTCAGCACGCTCGGCATCACCTACTGGGCCGCCAAGCGCACCCGCACGACCAAGGAGTTCTACGCCGCCGGCCGCAGCGTCACGGCCATGCAGAACGGCCTGGCCCTCGCCGGCGACTACATGAGCGCCGCGTCCTTCCTCGGCATCGCCGGCATCGTGTCGACCAAGGGCTACGACGGCCTGATCTACTCGGTCGGCTGGCTCGTGGGCTGGCCGATCATCACGTTCCTGATCGCCGAGCCGCTGCGCAACCTCGGCAAGTACACCTTCTCCGACGTCGTCGCCTACCGGCTCACCGCACGGCCGATCCGCGCCGCCGCGGCCTTCGGCTCCCTCATCACCGTCATCTTCTACCTGATCGCGCAGATGGTCGGCGCCGGGACGCTCTTCAAGCTGATGTTCAACCTGCCCTTCGAGGCCGCGCTCGTGCTCGTCGCCGTGCTGATGATCGGCTACGTGCTCTTCGGCGGCATGATCGCGACCACCTGGGTCCAGATCATCAAGGCCTGCCTGCTGCTCGGCGGCGCCACGCTCCTGGTGATCATGGTCCTCTCGAATTTCGGCTTCAGCTACGGCTCGCTCTTCGGCAGGGCGGCGGAGCTGCAGGGCCAGAAGGTCCTCGAGCCGGGCGTCATGTACACCAACCCGCTGGACACCTTCTCGCTGGCGCTGGCCCTGATGTTCGGCACCGCCGGCCTCCCGCACATCCTCATGCGCTTCTACACCGTCCCCGACGCCAAGGCCGCCCGCAAGTCCGTGTTCTACGCGACGGGCTTCATCGGCTACTTCTACATCCTCACCGTGACCATCGGCTTCGGCGCCATGACGCTCATCCCGGGGAGCATCAAGACGATCACGGGCGTCGACGCCGGCGGCAACATGGCGGCCCCGCTGCTGGCCGAGGCCATGGGCGGCAGCATCTTCCTCGGCTTCCTCTCGGCCGTGGCCTTCGCAACGATCCTCGCCGTCGTCGCCGGCCTGACCCTCGCCGGCGCCTCCGCCCTCTCGCACGACCTCTACGTCGGCGTCATCCGCCACGGGGAGGCCAACGAGAAGGAGGAGGTCAAGGTGGCCAAGGCCGCGACGGTCGGCCTCGGCATCACCGCCATGCTTCTCGCCCTCGCCTTCAAGGGGCAGAACGTGGCCTTCATGGTCGGCCTCGCCTTCGCGGTGGCCTCCAGCGCGAACTTCCCGGCGCTGCTGCTCTCGGTCATCTGGAAGAACCTTTCGACAAAGGGCGCAACCTACAGCATCTACACCGGCGGCTTCCTCGCGCTGATCCTGATCGTCATGAGCCCGACCGTGTGGGTCGACATCGTCCACAAGACGGAGAAGGCCGCGGTCACCGCCGAGGTCAAGAAGATCGCCGACGGCGCCAAGGCCGAGATCACGGCGGCCCCGGAGCGCAAGGCCGAGATCGAGGCGAAGGCCGCCGCCGACACCAAGGCCGCGAACGCCAAGATGCCGCAGGCGATCATCCCCTACAAGAACCCCGGCATCTTCTCGATGGGCGCGGCGTTCCTCGTCGCCATCATCTTCTCGCTCCTCTTCCCCGAGGGCGGCGACGTGGACAAGAGGTTCGAGGAGGAGAAGATCAGGACCTACCTGGGGATCGGGGCCGAGTAGCCCCTCCTCCGGGAGATCGATCCGCTCACAAGGGGGGGCGGGGGAAGCGACCCTTCCCCCGCCCCCCGCGCCGCCCGCGCCGGGGCGGGAACACCCCCGGACCCGGCCGACGGCGGGACAATCCAACCTGAGAGGGGAGTGGCATGACCGAGGCGAACAAGATTTCCGTGCTGAGCGACGAGAAGCGGACCTTCCCGCCCTCCAAGGAGTTCTCGGCGGCGGCCCACATCAAGACCATGGCCGACTACCAGCGGATCTACGACCGCTCGGTCAAGGACCCCGAGGGCTTCTGGGGCGAGATGGCCGAGCAGCGGCTGACCTGGTTCAAGAAGTGGGACAAGGTCCTCGACTACGACTTCCACAAGCCCTACATCAAGTGGTTCCCGGGCGGGAAGCTCAACATGTCGGTCAACTGCCTCGACCGGCACTGCACGAACGCGACCCGCAACAAGGCCGCGATCATCTGGGAGGGGGACGACGGCAGCTACCGGACCTTCACCTACCAGCAGCTCTCCACCGAGGTCAACCGTTTCGCCAACGTGATGCGCAAGCACGGCGTCAAGCGCGGCGACGTCGTGACCATGTACCTGCAGATGATCCCCGAGCTGGCGATCGCCATCCTGGCCTGCACGCGCATCGGCGCGATCCACAGCGTCGTCTTCGGCGGCTTCTCCTCGCAGTCGCTGCGCGACCGCATCCAGGACTGCAAGTCCGCGTTCCTGGTCACCCAGGACAACGCCATGCGCGGCGGCAAGGTCCTCTCGCAGAAGGCGACCGCCGACGTGGCGGTCGAGGAGTGCCCGACGATCAAGAAGGTCTTCGTCGTCCACCGCGCCGGCGAGGGGGCCCCGATGTCCAACGGCCGCGACCTCTGGTGGCACGAGGAGATGAAGGCCGCGGACATCTCGAACGTCTGCGTGCCCGAGCAGATGGACGCCGAGGACCCGCTCTTCATCCTCTACACCTCCGGCTCCACGGGCAAGCCCAAGGGCGTGGTCCACACGACGGGCGGCTACGCGCTCTACACGAACCTGACCTTCTCCTGGATCTTCGACTACCACCCCGAGAACATCCACTTCTGCACCGCCGACATCGGCTGGGTCACCGGGCACAGCTACATCGTCTACGGGCCGCTCTCGAACGGGGCGACGAGCCTGATGTTCGAGGGGGTCCCGACCTACCCGAACGCCGGCCGCTTCTGGGAGATCGTCGAGAAGCACCGGGTGAACATCTTCTACACCGCGCCGACCGCGATCCGCGCGCTGATGCGCGAGGGCGAGAAGTTCGTCAACGCCCACGACCTCTCCTCGCTGCGCCTGCTCGGCACGGTCGGCGAGCCGATCAACCCCGAGGCCTGGATGTGGTACCACATCCATGTCGGCAAGGAGAAGCTGCCGATCGTCGACACCTGGTGGCAGACCGAGACCGGCGGCATCCTGATCACGCCGCTGCCCGGCGCGATGACCCTCAAGCCCGGCTCGGCGAACCGGCCGTTCCCGGGCGTCGTGCCGAAGGTCTACAAGGACGACGGCACGCCCGCCGGGAAGAACGAAGGCGGCAAGCTCGTCATCGAGAAGCCCTGGCCCGGCATGCTGCGCGGCACCTTCGGCGACGCCGAGAACAAGCGCATCAAGGAGGTCTACTTCTCGATGTACCCCGGCGTCTACTTCACCGGGGATGGCGCCCGGGTCGACGACGACGGCGACTACTGGCTCATGGGCCGGATCGACGACGTCATCAACATCTCCGGCCACCGGCTCGGGACGGCCGAGGTCGAGTCCGCTCTCGTCAGCCACGAAGCGGTCGCCGAGGCCGCGGTCGTCGGCTACCCCCACGACATCAAGGGCGAGGGGATCTACGCCTACGTCACGCTCAAGCAGGGGATCGAGCCCACCGACGTGCTGAAGAAGACCCTCGTCGGGCACGTGCGCACGGTCATCGGGCCGATCGCCACCCCGGACAAGCTCCACTTCGCCCCGGGCCTGCCGAAGACCCGCTCGGGCAAGATCATGCGCCGCATCCTGCGCCTGATCGCCCGCGGCGACGGCACCGCTTCGGCGTGCGCCGCTACATCCTCTGCCTCGGCTACAAGGGCGAGATGATCCGCGACTACTTCCTCAACTACCGCCTGCGCCAGTGCGAC
>DATDCY010000153.1 GCA_036524115.1 bacterium
ACCGGTTCCCTGACGTGGGACATGTCGCCGGCCGGCACGAACACGACGACGGTCACGAACAAGGGCCGCATCAAGATCACGAACCTCGCCGACGAAGCGAACGTTTTCTATGAGGGCACGGATTTCAACATCGGCGCGAAATTCGACGTCACGGCTGGGGCTTGCCGCCGGCGCCGCGGTCTGCGCCGTCGGTGCCCCTGCCTTCTCGGGCGGCGGCGGGGGCGAGAACTTCGGGATGATGAAGAGGTTGTAGACCCCGATCACCAGGATGATCAGGCCGACCGCGGCAATTGTCTTCTTATCCATGTGCTACCTCTCCCGGCGGGGTCAACGAACCGGGTCGTACCCGCCGGGATGGAAAGGATGGCACTTCGCGAGGCGCCGGAGGGCCAGGACGGACCCGCGGACAACCCCATGTTTCTCGATTGACTCGATGGCATAGCAGGAGCACGACGGGTGGAAGCGGCAGGCCGGCGGCAGCAGGGGCGAGACGAACCTCCGGTAACACTTCAGGAGGCCGATCGCGGCGCCGGCGGCGGGGTTCACCGCTGCCCCCGCGGCGCGACCGCCTTGGAGAGCTCGCGGGAGACCTGGTCGAGGGAGAGCCCCGGGGCGCCGTGCTTGGCGATCACGACCACGTCGCCCCCCCCGAGCCCCCACTCCCGCCAGTGCAGCCGGAAGGCCTCGCGCAGGAGCCGCTTGACCCGGTTGCGGACCACGGCGCCGCCGATCTTCCTGCCGACCGAGACGCCGAAGCGCGGCAGCTCGCGCTGTCCCGCTGCGCGGAACAGGATGAAGGCGCCGCTGTGGCGCTTCGCCCCCCGGTCGAAGACGGCGCGGAAGTCCGCCGGCCGCTTCAGACGCTGCTGCGGAGGGAACGCGTGCCCGCCCATGAAGGGCTAGACGCTGAGCTTCTTGCGGCCCTTCTGGCGCCGCCGGCTGATCACCTTGCGGCCGCCGACCGTGCTCATGCGCTCCCGGAAGCCGTGCGTCCGCTGGCGCTTCTTCTTCTTGGGCTGATAGGTGGTGGACATCTGCTGCTCTCTCCTCGTCGCGCAAAGCCGTCGCGGGACGGTCCCGTACCGTCCTCAAAGAGGAGTGATGCTAGCCGCAACAGGCGCTATTGTCAAGAATAATCTTGACTTACCGCCGCGCCGCCGCTACTGTTCCCGCTGCACGCCATCGGCGTGCTCCCGCCAGGCAGCGGCAAGGAGGGCCCATGGCACGGACGGCGCGCGTCAGACGCGAGACGAGCGAGACGAAGGTCGAAGTCGCGGTGGACCTCGGGGGCGGCGCGATCAGGGTGCGCACGACCATCGCCTTCTTCGACCACATGCTGACGCTCATGGCCCGCCACGGCCTGATGGGGCTGGAGATCGAGGCCAGCGGCGACACCGACATCGACCTGCACCACACGGTCGAGGACGTGGGGATCACGCTCGGCGAGGCGCTCCGCACGGCGCTCGGCGATCGCGCGGGGATCAGGCGCTACGGCCAGGCCGGCGTGCCGATGGACGAAGCGCTGGCGAGTGCGAACGTGGACCTCGTGACCCGGCCGTACCTCGTGTACAACGTGGCGCCGGTGCCCGGGCAGCCGGGCGCGTTCGACGTCGACCTCGCGGAACAGTTCTTCCGGGCGCTGGCGACGAACCTGCAGGCGACGGTGCACCTGAACCTGCACTACGGGAGCAACCTGCACCACGTCCTCGAGGCGCTCTTCAAGGCGCTCGGCCGCGCCCTCGGCGAGGCCGCGACGCCCGACCCGCGCATCGCCGGGCCGTTGTCGACCAAGGGCGTGCTGTGAGCGTCGAGATCATCCCGGCGATCGACCTCAAGGGCGGGCGCTGCGTGCGCCTGCGGCAGGGGCGCATGGCCGACGAGACGGTCTTCTCGGACAATCCGGCCGAGGTCGCCCGCCGCTGGGAGGCCGCCGGCGCCTCGCGCATCCACCTCGTCGACCTCGACGGGGCGGTCGGCGGCGCGCCGGCCAACGCCCGGGCCGTGGAGGCGATCGTCGCCGCCGTGCGCGTGCCGACCCAGCTCGGCGGCGGGATCCGCTCGCGCGAGACGATGGATTTCTACCTCGGCCTCGGCGTGCGGCGCGTGATCCTCGGGACCGCGGCGCTCGAGCGGGCGGCCCTGGCCGGCCTCTGCGAGGGCTACGGCGGCGAGGTGGCGGTCGGCGTCGACGCGCGGGACGGACTCGTCGCGGTGAAGGGCTGGACCGAGACCGCCGGCGTGCGGGCGACCGACCTCGTTCGCGGCCTGGCCGGGCTGCCGGTGGCCGCGGTGATCTACACCGACATCTCGCGCGACGGCATGATGCAGGGGCCGAACGTCGAGGCGATGGCGGCGATGCTCGCGATCAGCCCGGCGCCACTGATCGCCTCGGGCGGGGTTTCGCGCCTCGAGGACGTCGAGCGCCTGTGCGCGCTCAAGGGGCTGGCGGGGATGATCATCGGCCGCGCGCTGTACGACGGGAGCATCGATCTGGCGGCGGCCGTGCGGCTGGCCGCGGGGCGCTAGGGCGGCATCGCGCGGGGACGAGGGAAGGGCGGGGGCATGTCAGAGCAGCAGCATCAGGGGTTCCAGGCGGGCTCGCTGCCGGATCTCAAGTTCGACGCGAACGGGCTGATCACGGCCGTCGTCCAGGACGCCACGACGCACGAGGTGCTCATGGTCGCGTGGATGAACCGCGAGTCGCTGGAGCTGACGCTCACCGGCGGCTACACCGTGTTCTGGAGCCGCTCGCGCAAGAAGCTCTGGAAGAAGGGGGAGACGTCCGGGTGCCTGCAGCGGGTGCGCGAGGTGCGCGCCGACTGCGACGCGGACACGCTGCTCGTGCTCGTCGACCAGACCGGGCCGGCCTGCCACACGGGGAGCCGCAGCTGCTTCTTCCAGGTGCTGCCGTCGTCGCCGGCGGCCGAATAACGGTGGCGTGACTCCAGCCCCTTGCGCCGGGGCGCGGGAGCTGATAAAATTTAAAAGTTTCGCAGGACTGCGTTCCGGTGAAGGGGGGGATAGCGAGCACGATGGTTGGCATCCGGGTTCGGGAAAACGAATCCTTCGAAAGTGCCCTGCGTCGTTTCAAGAAGATCTGTGAGAAGTCCGGCGTCCTCTCCGAGATCCGCCGGCGCGAGCATTACGAGAAGCCCAGCGTCCGCCGCAAGAAGAAGGCGCTGGCCGCCCGCAAGAAGAAGCGTCGCTAGGGGCCCATCGCCGTGAGCCTCAAGGACCAGCTCGAGGGCGGTCTCAAGGAAGCGATGAAGTCCGGGGACCGGGTGGCCGTCTCGGCCATCCGGCTCTCTCTTTCCGAGATCAAGAACGCCGCGATCGACAAGCGCCGCCCGCTCGAGGACAACGAGGTCGTCAACATCCTGCGCTCGGGCATCAAGAAGCGCCAGGAGTCGATCGAGATGTTCGCCAAGGGCGGCCGCCAGGACCTTGTCGACAAGGAGACTGCCGAGGCGAAGGTCATCGAGCGTTTCCTGCCGGCGGGCCTGTCCGCGGCGGAACTCGAGGCTCTGGTGGACGCGGCGATCGCCGAGTCCGGCGCGGCCTCGATGAAGGACATCGGCAAGGTGATGAAGGCGGTGCTGCCGAAGGTCGCCGGCCGCGCGGACGGCGCGGAGATCAACAAGCTGGTGCGGGCGAAGCTGCCGGCCTAGGCCCGTTCTTCTCGTTCGCGTGCGGGTCCCGATGAGGGGCCCGTTTTCATTTTCAGGCTCGTTCGTGCTCGTGTGCGCGGGGACGGGGCGGCGGGTGGCGCCAGCGCACGTGCCGGGCCCCGACCCGGCGGCGCCTGTTCACTTCCGTCTCGCCCTGCGCCTCTCAGTCCGCGAGAGCACTCATCAGCTGCTCGACTGTCAATGCGCCGGCCACACCCAGCCGCCACAGCCTGCGGCCGGCGCATTATGACCGTTCACAGGCGCCCCCGGGCCGTGGCCCTCAAGACGAGGCCGCATCGGCCGCGCCTTGGCGGTGCTGTCACAGTTTCGGTGTACACTCGCCAAGTCTTCGGTTGGCGGGATACGACGACACATCTGAGGAGGTAACGGGACGTGAGACTCGACGAATTCTACAAGATCGCGGTGCAGGCGGGACGCGACGCGGACCCGCGCGGCGCAGAGCGCATCGAGAAGGAGCTGGCGGCGGCGAAAAAGGAGTACGACGAGCTCAAGGACAAGGACAAGCCGTTCTTCGATACGGAGCGGCTGACGAACCCGTATGCCGACACGCGCATCCTCAACGGCGCGCCGGAGACCGAGGTGCGGGCGGTCCTCGTCGGCATCGACATGGAGGTCGGCGAGGTGCTGCTGGCGGACCGGCTGCGCGAGAAGCGCGGGCTCGACCTGGTGCTCTCGCACCACCCGGAGGGGCGGGCTCTGGCGAAGCTCGGCGATGTGATGGCGATGCAGGCCGACATCCTCAACGCCTTCGGGGTGCCGATCGCGACGGCCGAGGGGATCCTCGCCGGGCGCATCTCCGAGGTCTCGCGCCGGCTGCTGCCGGTGAACCACACGCGCGCCGTCGACGCCGCGCGCCTGCTGGGGCTGCCGTTCCTGTGCGTCCACACCCCCGGCGACAACAACGTGGTGACGTTCCTGCAGAAGATATTCGATGGGAAGAAGCCGGACACGGTCGGCGATGTGGTCGAGATCCTGCGCGAGATCCCCGAGTACCGGCACTCCGCGTCCTTGAGCGTGCCGCCGAAGGTGGTCGCGGGCGCGGAAAAGAACCGGGCGGGGCGCGTGCTCGTCGACATGACCGGCGGCACCGAGGGGTCGAAGGAGGTCTTCGAGAAGCTCTCGCGCACCGACGTCGGCACCGTGGTCTGCATGCACCTCTCCGAGGAGCACATCAAGGAGGCCGAGAAGAACCACATCAACGCGGTGATCGCCGGGCACATCGCCAGCGACAATCTGGGCATCAATCTGGTGCTCGACGCGATCGAGAAGCACGGGGCGCTGGAGGTCATCGAGACGTCGGGCTTCACGCGCTTCAAGCGAGGGTAGGGGACGGCGCGCCGCGGCGGGATGGATCCGCACAGCCTCGCTGTCCTCGAGTACCGGCGGGTCGTGGACCTTGTCCGCGAGCGCGCGCCCTCGTCGCTGGGGGCGGACCTGCTCGCGGCCTCGCTGCCCGCGACCGACAGGGGCGAGGTGCGCCGCCTGCTGCGCGAGACGGCGCAGATGCGCGCGCTGCGGGCCGCCGCCGGCGGGCTGCCGTGGTCCGGATCGCAGGATGTGACCGAGCAGATCGAGCGGGCGCGCGCGGAGAACGCCTGGCTCGAGGGGCGGCACCTCGTGCGCGTCGCGGAGTTCGCCGGCGCCTGCGGGCGCGTCGCGAAGGCGGTCCTCGGCGCCGAGGGCTGCCCCGACCTCGCGATCCACGGGGGCGGCATCCCGGACGTCGGCGAGATCGAGCGCGAGATCCTGCGCTGCCTGACACCCGAGGGCGAGGTGCGTGACGACGCGAGCGAGGAGCTGCTGCGGCTGCGCCGCGGCATCGGCCGCGCCCGCCGCGAGGTCGTCGGCGCCCTCGAGCGTCTCATCGAGGACGCCGGCACGGCATCGTCCATCCAGGAGCCGATCGTCACGCTGCGCGAGGACCGCTACGTCATCCCGGTCAAGAGCGGCGGGCGCGGCGCGGTCCCCGGCATCGTCCACGACCGCTCGGCCAGCGGGCAGACGGTCTTCGTCGAGCCGCAGGCGGTTGTCGAGCTGAACAACGCCCTGCGCGAGCAGGTGCTGGCCGAGCGCGAGGAGACGCTGCGCATCCTGCGCTCGCTGTCGGCGCGCGTGCGCCGGCAGGCGGGCGAGCTGCGCGCCGCGAGCGCAGCGATGGCGGCGCTCGAGGCGATCTGGGCGCGGGCGGTCCACGCCGACGAGAACGGGATGGTGGACCCGGCGATCCTGGAAGGGGAGGGGCGCCTCGAGCTGGTCGGGGCGCGCCACCCGCTGCTGCTGGCCGCGCTCGGCGAGCGCACGGTGCCGATCGACCTGCGGGCGGGCGGCGGGACGCGCACGCTCGTCGTCACCGGCCCGAACACCGGCGGCAAGACCGTGGTGCTCAAGACGGCGGGGCTCTTCTGCCTGATGGCGCAGAGCGGGATGCACGTGCCGGCGGAGGCGGGGACCGGGATGAGCTGCTTCACGGAGGTCCTCGCGGACATCGGCGACGAGCAGTCGATCCAGCAGAACCTCTCGACCTTTTCCGGGCACGTGCGCAACCTCGTCTCGATCCTCGGGAAGGCGGGTCCGGGCACCCTCGTCCTCCTCGACGAGCTGGGCGCCGGGACCGACCCCTCCGAGGGCGCGGCGCTCGGCGTGGCGATCCTCGAGGAGGTGCAGCGCCGCGGGGCGCTGACGATCGCGACGACGCACCACAACGCGGTCAAGGTCTGGGCGGCGACGACTTCCGGGGCGATGAACGCGGCGATGGAGTTCGACGAGAGCACGCTGCGGCCGACCTATCGGCTGCTCGCCGGGATTCCCGGGCGCAGCCAGGCGCTCGTGATCGCCGAGCGCTACGGTCTCGACCCGGCGGTCATCGCGCGGGCGCGCGAGCAGCGCACCATCGGCGAGGAGCGCTTCGACCGCCTGATGGAGGACCTGGAGCGCGAGCGCGCGGCTGCGGCCCGCGAGCGCCTGGCCGCCGCCACCGCGAGCGCGGCGATCGCCGCCGAGCGGCGCGAGCTGGAGGCGGAGGCGGCGAAACAGCGTCGCGCCTTCGAAGAGCGCCGCGAGCGGCTCCAGCGGGAGGCGCGCCCGGCGCTGCGTGAGGCGGAGCGCGAGTTGCAGGAGCAGGTGCGCCTGCTGCGCGAGCAGCGCAACGCGGAGGCCGCCGAGCGCGTCAAGGTCTCGGCGAAGAAGCTCCGCGATCTGACCGTCGCGCACCTGGGCGCCCCTGGGCCGGCCGCGGCGTCGCCGGATGCGGTCGTCGCCGGCGAGCAGGTCTTCATCGAGCGGCTGCAGGCGTGGGGGACGGTCGCCGAGGGGGCGGAAGGGCAGGGGAGCGCGACGGTCATCGTCGGCGACAAGCGCTTCACCGTGCCGCTGGCGGAGCTCTCCCGGCGCGCGGAGGGGGCGGCGCCGCCCTCGCCCGGAAAGGTCGAGCGGCAGGCGGGACGCGGCCGCTACGCCTACACGGTGCCGGAGCTGGCGACCACGACGCTGGATCTGCGCGGCCGGCGCGCCGAGGAGGCGCTCGCCGCGCTCGACCGTTTTCTCGACGACGCCGTGCTCAACGGCCTCGTGAAGGTTTCCGTCCTCCACGGCAAGGGGACCGGGCGGCTCCAGGAGGCGGTGCGGGAGGCCCTCGGCACAGACCGGCGCGTCGCGGCCTTCGCGTACGCGCCGTCCGAGCAGGGAGGCACCGGCGTCACCCTCGTCACCCTGGCCACCTGAGGGCGGCGCGTGGCGTTCAGCTCGGTCATCTTCCTCTTCCTCTTCCTCCCGGCGACGCTGCTGGCCTGGCTCGTCAGCGGGGCGCGGGTGCGCCTGCCTCTCCTGGTGGCCCTGAGCTTTCTCTTCGCCTTCTGGGGTTCGGGGACACTCCTCCTGCTGCTGGCGGGTTCCGTGGCCTTCAACTACGGCTTCGGCCTGGCGATCGCCGCCGCCGGCGCGGGGGCGGCGGGTGCCGCGCCCACCCGGCGTGCCAAGGCCCTCCTGGCGCTCGGGATCGCCGGGAACCTCCTGCTTCTCGGCTACTTCAAGTACCTCGACTTCGCGCTCGGCGCCGTCGCGGCCGCGCTGCGGTCGGCGGGGCTCGCGGCCCCCGCGATCCGTGCGGCGGCCGGCGCGGCCCTGCCCCTGGGCATCAGCTTCTTCACGTTCAAGGCGGTCAGCTACCTGATCGACGTCTTCCGCGGGCAGGCGGCGCCCGCGCGGAATCCTCTCCACCTGGCCGCCTACGTCTCCCTGTTCCCGCAGCTGACGGCCGGGCCGATCGGCCGCTGGACCGACCTCGGCCCCCAGCTCGCCTCGCCCCCGCGGCCGGACGCGGCGCTCTTCTCGCACGGCGCGTTCCGGTTCGTCTTCGGCCTGGCCAAGAAGGTCCTCGTCGCCGACACCCTCGGCGTCGCCGCGGACGAGGTCTTCGGCCTCGACCCCGCGCGGGTGGGCATGGGCGGGGCCTGGCTCGGGGCCGTGGCGTACACGCTCCAGATCTACTTCGACTTCTCCGGCTACTCCGACATGGCCATCGGCGTGGGGCGCATGCTCGGCCTGCGCTTCGCGGAGAACTTCGACCTCCCCTACCGCGCGCGCTCGGTGCGGGAGTTCTGGCGCCGCTGGCACATCTCGCTGTCGACCTGGTTCCGAGACTATCTCTACATCCCGCTCGGCGGAGGCCGCGTGGCGCCGCACCGGGTGATGCTCAACCTCCTGGCCGTCTTCACGCTCTGCGGCCTCTGGCACGGCGCGAGCTGGACGTTCGTCGCCTGGGGGCTCTACCACGGGCTCTTCCTCGCGGCGGAGCGCACCCGCCTCGGCGCCGCGCTCGAGCGGGCGCCCCGCCCCGCCCAGCATCTCTACGCGCTGCTCGTCGTCACGGTCGGCTGGGTGCTCTTTCGCGCCGACAGCCTCACGGCGGGGGCCCAGCTAGTCCGCGCGATGTTCGTCCCCGCCCCGGGCGTCCCGCTCGTGGCCCTGGCGCGCTACGACACGATCATCTTCAAGGCGGCGCTCCTGGCGGCCCTGGTGGGCTCGACGCCGCTGCCCGGCAAGGCGGTCGGGTGGCTGCGGCTGAGACTCGAGGCCGCACCCGCGGCGCGCGGGGGTTGGCTGCTCTGGGCGTACCAGGGAGGCGCCTGCGTGACGCTCGCCCTGCTCCTCGTGCTCTCGGCGATGCACGTGGCGTCCGGCAGCTCGGCGCCATTCCTCTACGCGCAGTTCTGAGGGGCGACGCGGGCATGGGCCGTCCCACATTCGCGCACGTCTCCTCGGCCATCCTCCTCGGGCTGTTGTTGCTGCCGGCCGCCCGCATGCCCTTCGTGGACGTCGCAGCGTACGACAAGGACTTCGCGCGGCGCGAGAACCGCGCGCCGGCGAAGCTGGACCTGCGACCGGGGGCCGGCGGGCTCCGGGGGAGCCTTCGGGCGGTCGAGTCGTGGTTCTCGGACCGGTACGGGTTTCGGACGGAGCTCATAAGACTCAGGACGAGGCTCTACCTGGCGGCCGGCCAGTCGCCGCGCGAGGACCTCGTCGTCCTCGGCAAGGACGGGTGGCTCTACCTCGGCAACGGCCACGGCCGGGTCATCGACAAGACGACGGGCCGGCTGCGCTTCACGGAAGCCGAGCTCGAGGCCTACCTGGCGAACCTCGAGAGCATGCGGGAGCTCGTCGCCGCCCGCGGCGCCCGGCTCATGGTCGTCGTCGCCCCGGAGAAGCACACGGTCTACCCCGAGCATCTCCCCGTCTGGGCGCGCAATGTCGATGAAGAGACGTTGACCCGGCAGGTCTCCCGGCGCCTGGGCGGCGGCGTGCTCTTCACCGACCTCACGGAGGCGCTGCGCGCCGCGAAGGCGTCGTCGCCGCGGCCGCTGTACTTCAAGGCCGACACGCACTGGAATTCGCGCGGGGCGTACGTCGCGTATCGCAGCATCATGGGCGTGGTCGGTCGGCACTTCCCGGAGGCGAGGGCGCTCGAGGAGCCGCGCTACCGGGAGGCAATCGTGCCGATGGGCGATCTGCCCCCGATGATCGCCATCCCGGCGGAGCCGGACGCGGTCTCCACCCCCGTGCTCGATGCGGGGTTCAGCCCCCTCTGGCTGGATGGCGACTGCACGCCGGCGGCGGCCAAAGAGGCGGCGGCGCCCGCGGCGAAGGCGAGGCCGGCGCGGCGGCGACGACAGGGCGGCGGTCCGATGATGGCCGAGTGGCGCGACCGGGGGAACTACCTGGCGATCGCGCCCAACGGGTGCAAGGCCGGGCAGGCTGCGGTCGTCACGGGATCGGGTCTGCAGCGGGCGCCCCGGGTGCTGGTCGTGGGGGACTCCTTCACCCGATGGCTCTCGCCGTACCTGAATCAATCCTTCGGGAGCATCGTCTACGTCAACAACGCCGGCGTGACGCGGGCGGGGAAGCTGCGCCCGTACCTCGAGCGGTACGAGCCCGACCTCGTCCTGCTGGAGCTGGTGGAGAGGAACATCCAGCCGCGCTGAGTCTCGGGCGCGGTGCGGGAACATTCCGGTCGCCGGGGGCGTCCTCAGGGCATATCTTTACCCACAACGAGGAGGTGCGACATGAAACGGATTCTTGCCGGAGCCCTGGTCCTTGGCCTCGCGGGCTGCTACGCGGCCGTCACCCCGCAGGGGACGTACATCGAGCCGATGGTCGACTTCTATCTTGCCGGTCCGCCGGCCGTCGTCGTCGAGCCGCCGGGGGTGGCCGTCGCGCCGCTGCCGCCCGTGTACGTCGTCCCCGACCGCCGCGTCTACTACTACAACAACCTCTACTACTACTTCTGGGGCGACACATGGTACTGGGGGCGGGAGCGCCGCGGGCCGTGGCACACCCTGGACCGCAGATACTGGCCGTCGCGCGTGGAGCCCCGCGGCGACCACCGCCGCGACCATGACGACCGCGGCCGGCACCGCGACTAGCGGTCGGCTGACGCGTGCGCGGCGGCAGCGTCCTGCCGCCAGCGCTCCTCCATGGCCGCCTGCCGCTCGGGGCTGACCCGGAAGAACTTCCCCTCGGCCTTGGCGACCTGCCGCCCGTCGGCGGCGACGATCTCGCCGCGGCAGAGCAGGTAGCGGCGCCGGTCCTCGACGATCTCGCCGCGCGCATGGATCTCTTCGCCGGGCGCGGCGGGCGCGAGGAACCGCACGTTCATCTCGCCGGTGACGCAGAAGCGCCCGCTGCCCTCGATGGCCGCCCAGGCCATCACCTCGTCGAGGACGGTGCAGAGGATCCCCCCGTGCGCCGCGCCGGGGAAGCCCATGGCGTAGGCGGGCACGGTGAAGCGCGTCTCGACGCGCCCGTCGGCCGCGTACAGGTCGAGCTGCAGCCCGCGCGGGTTGGCCTTGCCGCAGGCCATGCAGCCGGGGTAGCCGCTGAGCTTCCTCATCGCGTGGCAAGCATAGTCACGGCGCGGGCGGCGCGCAACGGTCGGGACGCCACGTGACCGGCCCGCCGCCTTGCGTTCGCGCCAGCGGACGGGGACAATAACCGCCGCAGCGAGGCGACAGCCATTCCAGCGTGGAGGTGTGACCATGGCAGCGAAGCGGCAGATCAGGAAGGTCGGCATGCTCTTCTCGGGCGGTCCCGCGCCGGCGGCGAACGCGGTGATCTCGGCGGCGGCGCTCTCGTTCCTCGACGCTGGCGCCGAGGTGATCGGCTTTCTCGACGGCTACACGAACCTCGAGGGCTACGACCCGGCAAAGCCGCTGGTCGAGGGGAAGCATTACCTGCGGCTCACGCGCGATCTGGTCGCCGGCATCCGCAACGAGGGAGCCATCATCCTGCGCACCGCGCGCGCCAACCCGGGGAAGGCCGTCACGTCGATGGCCGACCTCGCCGACTCGGCGAAGAACGCGAAGCTGGTCGCGGCGCACCGCGCGCTTGCCGACCTCGGCTGCGACGCGCTGATCTCGCTCGGCGGCGACGACACGCTCAAGACGGCCAACTTCATGTACCTGCTGCCGCAGCACGTGGCCGGCCTCAGGGAGATCGCGGTCGTGCACCTGCCCAAGACGATCGACAACGACTACTTCGGTATCGACTGGACCTTCGGGCACATCACGGCCGCCGACTTCGCCGCCCGCGAGGTGCGGCAGATCCGCGCCGACTCGCGCTCGATGAGCACCTGGTGGGTCCTCGAGATCATGGGCCGCAAGGCCGGCTGGCTGACCTACGCCGCGGCGATCGGCGGCGAGGCCTGCCGCATGCTCAGCGTCGAGGATTTCCCGCAGGTCTTCGACCCGGCGGTCGCCGCGCAGGGGGTCGTCGACCTGATCCTCGCGCGCGCCGCCGACGGCCGCAGGCACGGGGTGATCTGCATCGCCGAGGGGCTCGCCGACCACGTGCCGGAGGCGCTGCGCCCGAAGGAGGTCGACGAGCACGGCAACCCGGTGCTCGCCGAGGTGGAGATCGGCCGGCTCTTCGCCGCCGAGATCGAGAAGGCGCACCTCGCGCGCACCGGCAGGAAGCTCAAGGTGCGCTCGAAGCAGATCGGCTACGAGACGCGCTGCGCGCAGCCGCTGGTGTTCGACGTGCTGCTCGGTAGCCAGCTGGGCGTCGGCGCCTACCGGGCCATGGTCGAGGAGGGACTCTCGGGCGTGATGGTCAGCGTCGAGGGGCAGCTCAAGCTCGTCTACCGACCCTTCGACACCCTGGTCGACGCGAAGACCATGAAGACGAAGCTGCGCTTCATCGAGCCGGGGAGCGATTTCCAGCGGCTCGGGCGGGCGCTCGAATACCGTCCGGTGAAGTAGGGCGCGAGAGGGAGGACATCCTGTGTGTGAGGAGAAGCTGCTACAGGACAAGGTCGCGATCGTCACCGGCGCGAGCCGCGGGATCGGGGCGGAAACGGCGAAGCTGCTCGCCGCCAACGGGGCGAAGGTCGCCGTGAACTATCACATGAGCCGCGAGCGCGCCGAGCAGGTGCTGGCCGAGATCCGCCTGCACGGCGGCGAGGGGATCGTCGTCCGGGCGGACGTGACCGACCGCCCCCAGGTCGACGAGCTGGTGCGCGAGACCCAGGAGAAGCTCGGGCCCGTGGACATCCTGGTGAACAACGCGGCGATCTCCTTCCCCGTGGTGCCGTTCACGGAATTCCGCTGGGAGGACTTCGAGCGCAAGATCGTGCACGAGATGGCGGCCTGCTTCCACGCCTGCCAGGCGGTCGTCCCCGGGATGCTGCGGCGCGGGCACGGGAGCATCGTCAACATCTCGAGCGGGCTCTCGCGCAGCCCTGGCGCCGGCTACTCGTCGCATTCGGCGGCGAAGTCGGCGCTGGACGGCTTCTCGAAGAGCCTGGCGCTCGAACTCGGCCCCGCGGGGATCCGCGTGAACGTGGTGGCGCCGGGCCTGACCGACACGGACGCGACGGCGTTCGTCCCGCAGGCGGCGCGCGAGATGATCGCCCAGCACACGCCGCTGCGGCGTATCGGCCGCCCGGAGGACGTGGCCGGCGCGGTGCTCTTCTGCTGCGTGGACTGGTCGCGGTTCGTCTCCGGCGCGTACCTTTCGGTCTCCGGGGGCGCGCTGATGCCCTGAAGCGGCGCGGCCTCCGCGGTGTGATGCAGATCACACCTCCTCGGGCCGGTCGCGGCCTATATTGCCTCCACGATACAACCGAAGAGGAGGCAGATCATGCGCAGGGTATCTCTTGGTGCAGCAGTCTTGGCGCTGGCACTGTGCGCGCCCGTTCATGTGTTCGCCGCGGGAATCGCCGGCGCGACGGTGCGTCTCGTCGACACCGTCACGACCGTCGCGTTCGGGACCGCGACGACCGACGCCGATGGCGCCTTCCTCTTCGAGGGCGTGCCCGCCGGGGCGTACAGCCTCGAAGTGGACACCGCCGACCTCAAGGGCCAGTCCCGGCAGCTCTTCGACCTCGCCGCCGACAAGGCGCCGGCGCGCATCGCCGGCCGCGTGACCACCCTCGAGGGCGCGGACCTCTCGCTGCAGGTCAACGCCGCGATCACGGCGCCGGGAACGGGCGCCATCGCCCTGAACCCGGGCTATCCGAAGGTCCAGCGGGCGTGGAACCGCAACTGGACGCACGCCGCGGGCAAGCTCCACGTTCGCCTCGCCGGCACCGGACTCGAGGGCCTCGAGAAGGTCGTGCTGACCTCGGCGACCGGCAGCATCGAGTCGACCGTGATCGTCCTCGACCCCGAGGACGGCGAGTACCACGCGATCTTCCCGAAGGCGGCGGCCTTCACGGCGCTGGTGCCGGCGGACGCCGGCCGCGGCACGGCCGTCCAGGTCTCCGTCGGCGTGACGACGGCGACCGGCACCGGGTCGTACGACGTCTGGGTGCGCATCGTCGGGCCGAAGATGGCGCCCCGCCACTAGCCAAAACAAGCCCCCTCCTGCCGCCCGTGCCCCACCCCCTCGGGGCCGGGCGGTTTCTTTTTTTCGGAAGAGCCGGTGAACAGCGCAGCCAGCGCGCCGCTGCCCCCCCGGCGAAGTCAGCGGGCCTATCTGGCCGTACCCCGTACGCCCGGGGCCGGGGGACCGTCGAGCAGGGCCAGTGCGGAACGTGCCCCGGTCAGACTCGGGTCAAGCGCCAAGGCCGTGCGGTAGGCGTCCGCGGCTTCCCGGGGCCGGCCGAGCAACTGCAGGGCATCCCCGAGGGCGGCAACGGCACGCGCGTGCCGGGGGTTGGCGCGCAACACCTCCCGGAACTGCGCGGCCGCGCCCGCGGCATCGCCGGCCCTCCCAAGAGCGATCCCAAGGTTGAATCTCGCCTGCGCGTATCCGGGGTCGGCCGCGACGGCGCGCCGATAGAGCGCCATCGCCTCGGCGCTCCTTCCGCCCGCATCCAGAATGTTGCCGAGATTGTTCAGCGCGTTGAGATGATCCGGCTCGCGCTCGAGGGCAGCGCGATAGGCCGCGGCGGCCTCGCCGGTTTCCCCGGCGGCGGCGAGCGCCACCCCGAGATTGTAGTAGGTGCCGGCACGGCTGTCGTCGACACGCAGAATCCGACGGTAGGCGTCGATCGCCGCCCGCGGCTCGCCTGCCTGGAGGAGTGCGCTGGCGAGATTGCCGGCTGCTCCCACGTGGTCTGGACGTATGGCGAGGGCCGCCCGGTAACGTTCCGCAGCCTCAGCGTAACGTCCGGCGGCCATGGCGGCAGTCCCCAGGCTGTCTTGCGCCAGCCAGTTGTCGCGGGTCACGGCGGCCGCCCGCCCAAAAACCGTGACATCGTCGCGCCAGAAGCCGACTTGTCGCGTCGCGAGCAGGGCAAAGGCGGCGAGGGCGGTACCCGCGGCCAGGGGGACAACGGCGCCACGGTCTCGCGCGGCCCAGGCGAGCGTCCAGGCGATCGCGAGGAAAGGGCCGATCAACGGAAGATAGGTGTATCGGTCCGCCATGGCCTGACTGCCGACCTGAACCAAGCCGATCATCGGCATCAGCGCGCCCAGGAACCAGAGCCAGCCCACCGCAAGGTGTGGCCTTCGCCGTGCCGCGCGCGCCACGAGGAAGGAGATGATCGCGAGCAGGGCGAGAGCGCCGAGCAGGTGCCACCACGGCGGCGCCGCACGCGGGTAGGGGTAGAAGATCGCCAGGTCAGCGGGCCAGAAGGTCTTGCGCAGGTACGTCGCCAACGCGATGACGGCGTTCGCCGCGCGCCGCGCGAAAGGGAGCGCTTCCCCGTACTCCATGGCCCCGCGTCCCGCCTGGGCGAACAGGGTGACCAACGCAGCCGCAGCCGCCGCCGCAAAGAGCGGGAGCTTTTCCCGCCAGAGCGGCGGGGGCGGAAGGAGTTGTGCCAGCGCGGGAGCGCCGTCCGGGGGCGCGCCTGAAACCGGAGACCACCGCCCGAGCGGCCACCAATCGAGAAGGAGGAGCAGGAAGGGAAGAGCGACCGGCATCGGTTTCGCAAGGAGGGCAAGGGCAAAGAGAAGAAGGGACGCAAGACGGTGCCGGGGCGCGGGCCGGCGTACCCCCCGGAGCCAAGCCCGCGCCGCAAGCAGCGAAAACAAGAGTGCGAGGACATCCTTGCGCTCGGCGGCCCAGGCTACCGACTCCACGTGCAGCGGGTGGACCGCGAAGAGAGCGGCGGCGAACGCGGCGGGCCAGAGGGTGCCGGTCAGGTTCCTGAGGAACAGCACAAGTGCTACGGCGCAGGCGGCGTGCAGCCCGAGGCTCACCAGGTGGTGGGGTCCCGGCGCCAAACCGAAGAGCGTCACGTCCGCAAGGTGCGAGACCCAGGTCAATGGGTGCCAGTTGGCTCCTTGCGTGGTCGTCAAGGCCCACCCGAGGCTGCGCGCGCTGAGCCCGTTCCTGACCTCGGGATTGGCCGCCAGATACACAGGATCATCGAAGCTGATGAAACCGTTGTGCGCGACCCCGGCAAAGGTGGCGAGCGTGAGCATCACGAGCGCCGCGGCCACCCCGGGGACGAGCGCGCGGTTGCGTGGTCGTCCACGAACGGTCGACGTGCCAGCAGGGGAAACAGGGGCCACGCAGCCACCGTAGTGAGCGTGCTCCCGGGTGTCAACCGCCGCCAACGGCGGGGTGCGCCGCACGGCAGGGCCCCGGCCGTTGCGCAAGAGGCGCCGCCTTCCGTGCCGCCTGCCGGAGCCACCGGGCCATGTTCCGTGCTACCATACGAAAATGCGTGGTTTCACCGCCGGCCAGGCCTACGGGTTCGGCTTCGGGCGCCCGTGGACGCCGGCCGTGCGCGCCCTCATCATCGCCTGCGGCGGCGTCTACGTCGGGCAGCTGCTGCTGGGGCGGACGCTG
Source organism: bacterium (assembly GCA_036524115.1). Taxonomy (NCBI): domain Bacteria; species bacterium. Next base: position 16,425 of record DATDCY010000153.1, read on the forward strand.
CCGCTCTTCGACCTGCTGGCGCTGGACACCGCGCGGCCGCTCGAGCTCTGGCGCTGGCTGACGTACGCGCTGCTCCACGGCGGCCCGTTCCACCTGCTTTTCAACGCGCTGGCGATCTGGATGTTCGGCTCCGACGTCGAGGAGCGCCTCGGGACCCGGCGCTTCGTCCTCTTCTGCGCCGTGACCTGCGCCGGCGCGGCCGGCAGCGTCGTGCTCGTCGACCGCCTGCTCGGCCGCGAGAGCATCGTCGTCGGCGCCTCGGGGATCGTCTTCGGGCTCCTGCTCGCGTACGGCATGCTCTTTGCGGAGCGCGTGATCACGCTGCTGGTCTTCTTCGTCCTGCCGGTGAGCATGAAGGCGCGGCAGTTCGTGCTCGTCTTCGGCGTGATCGAGCTGCTCTTCGGCGTCGCCGGGGACACGCGCGTGGCGCATTTCGCGCACCTGGGGGGGATGCTCTTCGGCTGGCTCTTCCTGCGGTGGGGAGGGCGCCTCGTACCCGGCGCCCGGCGGTTCGACGCCCCGGCGACGCGCCGCGCCGGGGGGATCTTCGCCGGCCTGCGCGCGCGGCTCGCGACGTTGACGCGCGCCCGCGACGACCGGCGCATGGACGAGCTGCTGCAGAAGGTGAACGAGCGCGGGATCGCCTCGCTCAGCGAGGGCGAGAAGCGCTTCCTCCACCGCATGAGCCGGAGCAAGCGGTGGGACTGAGGCCGGCTGCCGCGGCACTCGCCGCGTGCCTGCTCGCGCTCGCCGCGTGCAGGGAGCGGCCCGAGCGCGCGCCGGCGGCCTCCGAGGCGCAGGCGCCGGCGGGGATCATCCAGGAGCGCACCAGCGGGCCGAGCGTGACCACGGACGTCAATGCGCGCGCACCGGCGTTCGCCCGCACCGATTTCTCCGGGGCGCTGGTGCGCACCCAGGACGCCATCGGCCGCAAGGCGCTGCTGCTCGACTTCTGGTCCGTCTTCTGCCAGTCCTGCCTCCAGGAGATGCCGTTCCTCAGGAAGCTGCACGAGCGCTACGCCGCCGACGGGCTGGAGATCGTGGGGGTCAACACCGACTTCTTCCCGCGGGCGCGCATCGAGTCCTTCATGAAGAAGACCGGCCTGGCGCTGCCGTACCCGCTCATCCACGACCGCGACCAGTCCCTGAGCAAGCTCTTCTCGGTCGAGGCGCTTCCGGTGCTCGTCCTCATCGACTCCGAGGGGTGGATCCGCATGGTGCACCTGGGGTACCGCCCCGACGACGAGGACGAGATCGAGCGGCGCGTGCGCAAGGCGTGCGCCGGGATCCACGAGACCGTCGTCACCCTGCAGCCCGTGGGCGGGACGACGGCGTTCTCGCCGCCCGAGGCGGAATCGTCGATCGCCGCGCCGGGGACGGCGATCGACGACTTCGGCGCGCTCGACGCCGCCGGCGCGGAGGTCTCGTTCGCCCGCTGGCGCGGCCGCGCCCCCGCGGTGGTCTTCTTCTGGTCGCTCTTCTGCCAGCCCTGCCGGGAGGAGTTCGGGTCGCTGGCGGAGCTTGCGGCGCGCCCGCCGGTTCCCGGCCTGCGGGTGCTGGCGGTGAACGTGGATTCCCCGAAGCTGCGGCCGCAGGCGGCGCGCTTCATGTCCGAGCGGGGTGGGGGGATCACCGGCGTCTTTGACCGCGAGGCGGCCGGCGGGCGGCAGGAGGTCGCGGGGCGCTTCGGCGTGACCGTGACCCCGACCCTCTTTCTCATGGCCGCAGACGGCAAGGTGCTCCACGCCTGGTCCGGGGAAGTCGACCGCAAGGCGCTGGCCGCGAGCATCGGCGAGGACCTCGCGCCGCGCGCCGCGGCGCGGGAGGGCCGGCGGTGAGGCGCGCCGCGCCGGC
>DATDCY010000154.1 GCA_036524115.1 bacterium
TGGCCGCCGGCCGGTGCCAACCCGGAGCGGGTCAAATCACCGGTGGCAGGCGGCGCAGAGCGCGGCGGTGCGCTCCTCCCTGAGCATGCAGTTCGTCGGGAAGCCGTCGGCGAGGTTGGTGCCGTGCGGGTTGTGGCAGGAAATGCACGGCGCCTAGTCGAAGCTGGTGACGCCGTCCGCGGGCGAGCCCGGGGCGTTCGTCGAGAGGTGGACGTCGATCGGATACGGGATTCCCTGGCCATCCATCACGCTGCCGTGGGCGCCGAACCGCGTCACGCCCGGAGCCGGCAGGGCGTCCTTGTTGTGGCGGTGGCGGTTCGCCGGGGTGTGGCACTGGTAGGCGCAGCGATTGTCGAGCGTGAGCTGCACGCTCCAGTCCGGCGCGGATATCCCGATCCAGCTCGCGTTCAGGTGCGCCGTATTCCCGTTGATGTGCTGCTTCGTCTCGACCGAGTTGAGCACGCCGTCGAGATGCGTGCCCGCCGGAAGGCTGATGTCGTGGCAGGCCGTGCACGTGGCGTCCGGAGAGATGATTGCGAATCCGATGCTGTCGGCCGGCGCGTGCGGCGCCGTCCCGTTCGTGCCGTGGCCGTTCACGTTGTATCCGTACGTCCCGTCGTCGTAGGGCTTCGGGTTGGTGCCCACGCCGCCCGGGCTGACGCCGTCGCCCATCACGTTGGGGGCGGCCGGGAGCGGCCCCGCTCCGTCGGGATCGTAGCCCACGCCCGTCCAGACACCGTCGCCGTCGCCGTCGCCGTTGTGGCACCCCTCGCAGGCGCTGGCGGCGGCGACATCGGCGGTCGCCGTGGCGCCCGGCGAGAAGTTCAGCGCCGCGTCGTGCGCGAACGCCGCGTAATGGTAGGTGCCCGGGCCAAGCCCGACATCGGCGGCGGCCGTCCCCTGGCCCTGGTAGACGAGCGCGCCGTCGTCGGGGCCGGCCGGGGCCCGGTCGGTCCGCCGCAGCACCCGGACGCCGGCGAAGTCGGCATCCCCGGGGTTCACCCACGAGAGGTTCACGCGGCCGCTGACGCCCGCCGCCGCGAAACCGGTCACCGGCCCCGGCGCCGTGGCGTCCCAGGACGCCTGGCAGCCGTTGCCGCCGGCGACCCACGGCGAGGGGTTCCAGCCGGCGCGCAGCGCGCGCACCCGGTAGTAATAGGTGCTGCCGTTGGCGCGGCCGGCGATCTGGGCGGCAAGCAACCCGCCCGCGTAGACGGCCCGCAGGCCCGCCGTGAACCCCGGGTTCGTCGCTTCCTGCAACTCATAGGTCGCCTCCGGCGTGGACGAGGCGCCCCACGTCACCTGGTAGTCCGGGCCGGAGCTGGCGGCCGGGACCGTTGGTGCGGCGGGCGGGGCGGTCGCGTAGGCGTCGCCCTTGACCAGGATCGAGAACAACCCCTCGCCGGGGTCCGCCGCGAGCGTGCCGCCGACCGCGTCGAGCAGCGCCACCTCCAGCCGACAGGAGGGGGCGGCCACCGCCAGCGCCGGCACCCCCCAGATCCAGGTGCCCGGGTTGCCCGGGACGGTCGCGAGGTCCGTCCACGTCGCGCCGCTGTCCAGGGACAGGCGAAGCCTCACGGAGGACGCGGTGATCCCAGCGCGCGTGACCCAGCGCACCGTCCTGGTGGTGCCACCGTACACCGTGTCGCCGCCCTCGGGGGACGTAAGATCGACGCCGCCGAGGATGCTGAATGTGCCCTGCCCGCTGTCCCTGCCCAGGAGTTGATCGGCGCCGCCGTACAGCTCGACGCGCGCGCGACAGCCGTCGGTGCGATCGTGCGCGGCCGGCACGCGCCAATCGTACGAGCCCGGGTTGCCGCCGATTCTCTTGGCCTGCCAGCTCGCGCCATCGTCGAGCGAGTACGAGAATCGGGTGTAGGCGACCGGCGCTGCCGTCAGGGCCCTCGTCCAGGTCACGTGGAGGGTGCTCCCGCCGACTACTTCAACGCCCTTCTCGGCCGCGGTCAGATCCAGCGGCCCGATGGCGAACGGCGCGTCGCTCACGTCCATGGCCACGACAGCGCCGTCGTTGCGCAACCCCTCCACCTTGATACGCCAGTTCCGGGCGGTGACCTTGTACGTCGACGGCGACGGCGTCCAGGACGCCATGCCGCGCGAGGCCGGCGTCCCGGGCACGACGACGCGCCAGCTCCCGCCGTCCGGGCGAAGCGAGACCCGCACGCTCGCCACGCCCGTGCCGGCCACCCAGCGGATCGTCTGCGCGCGCCCGGTGCCGAGGAATTCGCCGCCGTTGGGCCAGGTCAGGGTCACCTTCGCGGTGCCCGCGGCGATCGCGACCGTCGCGGCAGCCGTCGTCGAGAGGCCGGAGCGGTCCTTCACCCGCAGGCCGACGGTGTGCTGCGTTCCCGCCGTGCACGCCCCGCCGCAGATTCGCGTCCTCACCTGCTCCCACCCGAGCTTCACCAGAGCGCCGCTGACATCGCCGTACTTTCCATCGTCGTCGAGGTCCCAGGCGTACTCCGCGATCGCATCGCCACACGGAGCGTCGGGATCGCTGCTGCCCGCCGCGCTGAGACTCAGCGGCTTGCCGATCGCCACCGTGTACGGGTCGCCGGCGGCGGCGACCGGCGCGCGGTTGACGACCTCGACCGCGACCGTCGCCAGGCCGCTCGCCGCGGGGTCACCGTCATCGGTCACCCGCAGCGCCGCGGTGAACGACCCGAGCTCGCCGTAGGTGGCGGCCGCCGTGGGGCCTGACGCCTCCTCGGTGAAGGACCCGTCGTAGTGGAAATCCCAGGCGTAGGCCGCGATGCGCCGGCCGGGGTCCCCGTGGAACGAGCCGGTGCCGTCGAAGCGGACTTCCTGCGGGCAGTACATCGTCACGGGATCGGCGGTCGCGACCGCCGTGGGCGGGTCGCCGGCGGCGGCGAGCGCCGGCCCCGCTGGCAGCAGGGCACAGAGTATTCCCGGCAACAGGCAGACGATGCCCGCGCCGACGGTGGACACGATGCCGGCCGGTCTCATCGGGCTGTCCTTCGACCGCGTTGCGTGTTCGCGCCCCCGCGGCTGCCCGGCCGCGCACGGCGAGTGTAGTTTACCACGTCACAAGGATTCAGTGCTGTCAATCACAATCCGGGGCTGTGGCGGCCGACTCGATACTGGCTGGAGGCCGCTCAGAACGGGTCAGATGCAAGGAAGGCCCCGATGCGAATGCCGAGACGGGCTGGCGCCCGTCGCAGGCAGGCGCGAGGGGCCTGACGCCGCAGATGGCCCGTTATCAGCGGCCGACTAGTTGATGACGTAGTCCTGCGGGTCGACCGGGACGCCGTTGCGCAGCACCTCGTAGTGCAGGTGCGGCCCCGTGCTCTTGCCGGTGTTGCCGACCAGCGCGATCATCTGCCCGCGCCGCACCTGCTGGCCGGCCCGCACGAGCACCCGCGACGCGTGCCCGTAGCGGGTCTGGAGCCCGTAGCCGTGCTCCAGGGACACCATGTTGCCCAGTTCCGCCTCGCGGCCGACGGCCGTGACCAATCCGTCGGCGGGCGCCACGATGGACGTCCCCAGCGGCGAGGAGATGTCCAGCCCGCGGTGCATGGTCTTGTTCTGGGTGAAGGGATCGCTGCGCCACTGGAAGCCGGACGTCACCCACCCGCGCGTCGGCAGGATCGAGGGCGTCGCCGCCATGAGCGAGCGCCGATCCTCCAGGTAACTGACCAGGTCCGAGAGGCCCTGCTCCTGGGTCTCGACCCGCCCGCGCAGCTGCGCGAGGTCGCGGTCGACCTGGCCGGCGAGGTCGGCCTGCCGCACCTCCTGCCCGCTGAGCATGTCGGCGAGGCTCTTCTCGCCGCCGCCGATGGCCGGCGTCTTCTCGCGATCGGCCGCCCGGTGGTCCAGATCGAACGCCGTGCGCAGCCGCGCCTCGAACTTGCGCAGCCGCGACATGGCGTTCTCCATGTCGACGAGCCCGCGGGCCAGTTGCGCGGTCTTCTCGCGCTGGGCCACCGTCTCGGCGCGCAGCCGATCCAGCTCGGCAGCCTGGAACATCCCGCGAACAAAGGAGATTCCGAGCAGGGCAAACAGGAGGGCCGCCGCGCCGGCGCTCGCGACCATCAGCCGGAGCGTGCGCTCGCTGACGACCAGGCGGCGCACGCGGCTGTGCGCGCTCGGGACGATCATGAGGGTGTAGGAGTGGCTGCGGCGCTCGACGCGGCCCTTCTCCTCGGCGCCCTTGCGTTTCCTGAACAGACGCATCGCCCTCTCCTTCCGTGGGACCGTATTGTGCCACCCCCCGGCGGGCTGTCAACCGGAAAGTCACCGGAATAGTCAGGGAAGAAGACGCCCCCGGGAGGGGGGCCGGACGCGCAACGGCCCCGACCGCGCGCCGTGCGCCGCGACCGGGGCCGTCGAAGGGACTTGGGCGGGAAGCCTAGGCCTGGGCGGCCTTGATGACGTTGGCCGCCTGGGGACCCTTGGGCCCGTCGGTGATCTCGAACTCCACTGCCTGACCGTCAGCGAGCGACTTGAAACCGGGCTCCTGGATGGCCGAGTAGTGCACGAAGACGTCTGAGCCGTCATCCTTCTGGATGAAGCCCCAGCCCTTCTTCTCGTCGAACCACTTCACCTTGCCGGAGATTCTCATGAAAATCCCTACCCCCTTTCCCCTCAGGATGCGTACCGCCGGAGAACTCCAGCGGAAGACGTGCGCGAATCCATGACGGGCATTGAAATAGCGATTTCCGACCCTTCTTGTCAAGGGGCAAATTTGCTTGACCCCGAGCGAGTTTAGCAGGTATAAACGGCGGATCATGATCATCGTCATGCGCCAGGGGGCCCCCAAGAAGGAGCTCAACGAGGTCCTCAAGGCCATCCGGGACCTCGGCTACAAGACCCACATCATCCACGGCGTCGAGCGCGACGTCATCGGCGCCATCGGGGACGAGCGGGGCAAGGCCCGCCTCCAGTCGCTCGAGTCGCTCGCCGGGGTCGAGAAGGTCGTCCCCATCCTCAAGCCCTACAAGCTGGCGAGCACCGAGGTCAAGCCGGAGCCGACGGTCATCGAGGTCGGCGGCGTGAAGATCGGCGGCGACGCCTTCGTCGTCATCGCCGGCCCCTGCTCGGTGGAAAGCCGCGAGCAGATCCTCGAGACCGCCGCCGCCGTGAAGAAGGCCGGCGCCCGCATCCTGCGTGGCGGCGCCTACAAGCCGCGCACCTCCCCTTACAGCTTCCAGGGGATGGAGGAAGAGGGGCTCAAGCTGCTGGCCGAGGCGCGCGAGGCGACCGGTTTGCCCGTGGTGACGGAGATCGTCAACCCGGCGGACGCCGAGACCATCGCCAAGTACGCCGACATGTTCCAGGTGGGCGCTCGCAACGTGCAGAACTTCGCGCTGCTCAAGGTGCTCGGCCAGCTCGACAAGCCGATCTTCCTCAAGCGCGGCATGATGACGACGATCGAGGAATTCCTGATGTCCGCCGAGTACATCCTCGCCGAGGGCAACCGGCGGGTGATCCTCTGCGAGCGGGGCATCCGCACCTTCGAGCGGGCCACGCGCAACACGCTCGACATCTCCGCGGTCCCCGTGCTCAAGGGGATGACGCACCTGCCGGTGGTCATCGACCCGAGCCACGCCGCCGGCCACTGGCAGTACGTCCTGCCGCTCGCCAAGGCGGCCGCCGCGGTCGGCGCCGACGGCCTGATGATCGAGGTGCACCCGCACCCCGAGCTGGCCGTGAGCGACGGCCTGCAGTCGCTCAAGCCCGAGAAGTTCCGCGAGCTGATGCGGGAGATCAAGCCCTTCGTCCGGGCCGCCGGCCGCGAACTGTAGCCCGACGTCCCGCCTTCCGCCCGCCGTGGGACCCACCCCGACCCAGCGCAACGCCGGGCCGGGGCGCGAGCGGGCCGCGGCCGCCCTCCTCGCGCTCCTGCTGATCGCCGCGGTCTTCGCGGTCTACGGCCAGACCGTCGGCTTCGGCTACGTCTTCGACGACCGCAGCTACATCATCGGCAACCCGGGCTTCAAGAAGGGGCTGACGCGCGAGGGGATCCGCTGGGCGTTCACGGCCTCGTACCACGCCAACTGGCACCCGCTGGCCTGGATCGCCCACCTGGCGGACCGGGCGGTCTTCGGCGACGCCGCGGGCCCCGCGCACCTGGTCAACGCGGGACTGCATGCCGCCTGCAGCGCGCTGCTGTTCGTCGTCCTGCGCCGCCTCACCGGCTCGCTCCTGCCGAGCGCGCTCGGCGCCGCGCTGTTCGCGCTGCACCCGCTGCGCGTCGAGTCCGTCGCCTGGGTGACCGAGCGCAAGGACCCCCTGAGCACGATCTTCTGGCTGCTGGCCATTGCCGCGTACGTCGGCTACGCCCGGCGCCCGGGGCCGCGACGCTATGCGCTCGTGGCGCTCTGGCTGGCGCTCGGCCTGCTGACCAAGGCGATGGTCGTCACGCTCCCGGCGGCGCTCCTGCTCCTCGACGCCTGGCCGCTCGGGCGCCTCCGGCCGGGGCGGCCGGGCGGGACGCGCCCCACCCGCCTCCTGCTCGAGAAGGTCCCCCTCCTGCTGCTCTCCGCGGGCGGCGCGGCGGGCGCCGTGATCAGCCAGGGCAGCGCGGGGGCGATGCAGAACCTGGAACACTACCCCGTGGCAGCCCGCCTCGCCAATGCCGTGATCTCGTGCGTCGCCTACCTGGCGGACACCGTCTGGCCCGCGGGCCTGGCGGTCTTCTACCCCCACCCGGGGACGCACTTCAGCCTCGGGCTCGCCCTGGGCGCGACGGCCGCCCTCGTCGCGGTCACCGCCCTCACCCTGCGGCTCTGGCGCCGCGCCCCGGCGCTGGCAACGGGGTGGCTCTGGTTCCTCGGCACGCTGACGCCCGTGATCGGCCTCATCCAGGTGGGGGCGCAGGCGCGCGCCGACCGCTACACCTATCTGCCCTCCATCGGCCTCTCGCTGGCCGTCGTCTGGATCGCGGCGCCGGCCGCGCGGCGGCTGCGGCGACCGGCGCTCGCGACCGCCGCGGCGCTCGCGCTGCTCCTGGCCCTCGGCACCGCGAGCTGGCTGCAGGCGGCGTACTGGCGGGACGAGGTCGCGCTCTACCGCAGGGCGCTCGCGGTCACCGAGCGCAACTGGATGGCGGAGAACAACCTCGGCTGGGCCCTCCAGGAGCAGGGGGACCTCGACGCCGCCATGGGGCACTATCGCAACGCCCTCGAGACCCGCCCGCACTTCGACGCGCCGCACTTCAACCTGGGGCGCGCGTACGCCCGGCTCGGACGCAACGAGGAGGCCCTGGAGGAGTTCGACCTGGCGCTGCAGATCAGGCCCGACTTCGGCGAGGACGAGATGGTGATGGCGGACCTGCTCTCCACGCTGGGGCGCAAGCAGGAGGCCATCGCGCACTATCGCAACGCGTTGCGCTCGCTCCCCGAGGTCTCCGTCCTGCACATGAACCTGGGAAACGCCCTCTCGGACGTCGGCGCCTACGACGAGGCGCTCGCCCAGTACGCGGAGGCCATCCGCCTCGAGCCGAACGACGCCCTGGCGTGGGCCAACCGCGGGCTCACGCTCCAGCAGATGGGCAGGGCCGAGGAAGCGTCCGCGGACTTCCGCCGCGCGCTGGCCATCGACCCGCAGTGCGCGCTGGCGCGGAGGTACCTGGGGTTGCCGTAGCCGCCGGCCGGAGCGGACGGCTCAGGCGCGCAGACCGACCCCCAGCGTGTCCTTGAGCGCCGCCACGATCCGCCCGCGCAGCGGCAGCACGTCCTCCTCGCCGAGCGTGCGCTCGGTCGACTGGAAGGTCACCGTGTAGGCGAGGCTGCGGCTGCCCTTGGGAAGGGGCTCGCCGCGGTAGACGTCGAAGAGGCGCAGGTCCACGAGCAACTCGCCCGCCGCTTCGCGCACCACGGTCTCGATCCGGGCTGCCGCCATCTCCTCGGGGCAGACGATCGCCAGGTCCTGCGTCAGCGCCGGGAAGCGCGACAGGCGCCGGTACGCCCCGAGCCCCGCGCCCGCCAGCAGCGTCGCGGCGTCGAACTCGCCGAGCACCACGCGCCGCTCCGGCAGGTCGAAGACGCCGCGCAGCGCGGGGGCCAGCTCGCCGAAGGTCCCGACCGGCCTGCCACCGAGCGAAACCTGGGCCGCCCGCCCGCGCTGGTACGGCGCTCCGTCGAACGGCGCGAACGCCAGCGCGCCGAGGTTCAATCGCGCGGCGAGCGCCTCGAGGACGCCCTTGGCGTGGAAGAAGTCGTACGGCGCCGGCGTCGGGTTCCCCCACCACGGCGGCGACGACGGCCCGCTCAGCAGCAGGGCCAGCCGGCGCGGCTCGTCGGGCAGCTGCGCGCCGCCGGGCAGGTAGACGCGCGCCAGCTCGAAGACCGCGACGCGGTCGACGTAGCGCAGGTTGTGCCGCAGCGTCTCGAGCAGGCCCGGCAGGATGTGCCGGCGCAGGTGCGTGCGGTCCGCCGTCATCGGGTTGGCGAGGCAGACGAAGCCGGCGGCGTCCGGCTCCAGCCCGAGGCGCACGCACCACGAGGGGTCGGTCAGCGAGTAGGTGATGACCTCGGTCAGCCCGCAGGCGACCAGGGCGTCGCGCGCCCGGTCCTCGGCGTCCATCGCGGCGTCGGGCCGCGGCGGCGGGAACTCGCCGGACATCGGGGCGCTCGGGATGCGGTGGTATCCCGTGATGCGCGCGACCTCCTCGACGAGGTCCGCGGGAATCGCCAGGTCCAGGCGGCTGGACGGCACGACGACCGCGAGCGCGCCGCCGTCCGCCGCGGTCACGGTGCAGCCGAGCGAGAGGAGGATGCGCCGCACCTCGGCCTCCGGGATGTCCGCGCCGAGGACGCGCGCGACCTCCCCGGCCGGCAGGCGCACGGTCGGCACCTGCTGCGGCCGCGGGTAGGCGTCGACGATGCCGCGCGCGACCGTGCCGCCGGCGTGGCG
>DATDCY010000155.1 GCA_036524115.1 bacterium
GCAGGGCCGCCGAAAGCAGCGACGCGCAGCCGAGCGGCGCCTGCGCCACCGTGCCGCCGGTTGCGCCGAGCAGCTCGCGGACGCGGTCGCGGTGGCCGGCCTCGCCGGTGACGTCCGCCAGTCGCAGGAGGGCCTCCGCGGCGACGGCAGCGCCCGCCGGGACTGCCGCGTCGGTGACGATCACCTGCCGCAGGGGAAGCAGCGGGTCGGCCGGCGCGAAGAACCAGGATCCCGCCCCGTCCGCAAACGCCCCGTCCAGCACGGCGACCAGACCCGTCGCCTCCCCGAGCCAGGACCGCTCGCCCGTCGCGGCGTGCAACTCGAGGCACCCCCAGGCCAGGAACGCGTGATCGTCGATCACGCCGGGGCACCCCGCCTCGCCGTCGCGGTAGCGGTGCCGCAGCGAGCCGTCGGCCCCCCGCAGCCGCGAGAGCGCGAACCGGGCGGCGCCGGCCGCCTCGTCGGCGTAGCGCGCCTCCCCGAAGACGGCCGCCGCGCGCGCAAGCGCCGCGATCGTCAGGCCGTTCCAGTCGGCGAGGACCTTGTCGTCGCGGTGCGGGCGGACGCGCCGGCCGCGCGCGGCGAGCAGCTTGAGCCGCGCGGCCTCCAGCGTCGGCGGCAGCCCGGCCGCCGGGAGCGTGAAGTCGCCGGCGGCGAGCGCCAGCGGCGTGAGGCGGTGCAGGATGTTGCGGTCGGTCCGCTCGCCGACCTCGCTCGTGAAGTTGCCGCTCCCGCGCATGTGGAAGGCCGTCGTGAACTCCTCGGCGGCCGCGGCGCCGAGCACCGCCGTGACCTCGTCGACGGTCCAGAGGTAGAAGCGCCCCTCCTCGCCTTCGCTGTCCGCGTCCTCGGCCGCCGCGAAGCCGCCGCCGGGCGCCCGCAGGTCGCGCAGCACGTAGGCCAGGATCTCCTCCGCGGTGCGGCGGAAGGCGCCGTCGCCCCAGAGACGGAAGGCCTCGATGTAGGTCATGGCCAGGAGCGCCTGGTCGGAGAGCATCTTCTCGAAGTGCGGCAGGAGCCAGCCGGCGTCCGTCGAGTAGCGGTGGAAGCCGTGGCCGAGGTGGTCCCAGATGCCGCCGAGGCGCATGGCGCGCAGCGTCTCCTCGAGCATGACGCGGGCGCGCCCGTCCCCGCCCCGCCGCGCCGCGTAGCGCGCCAGGAAGAGCAGCCACGGGACGGTGGGGAACTTCGGCGCGCCGCCGAAGCCGCCCCAGCGCGGGTCGTAGAGGCGCACCAGCTCGCCGTACGCCTCGTCCGCGACCTCGTCCGCGCGCAGCTCGCCGGGGAGCGGACGCAGCTGCGGCGCCAGCGTCCGCTCGAGCTGCTCCGCCGTCCGCAGCACCTGCTCGCGCTGCTCGCGCCAGAGGCGCCCGAGCAGGGGGACGAGCTCGAGCATCCCGGCGCGGCCGAAGCCGGACTCCCTCGGGAAGTACGTCCCCGCGAAGAAGGGCTTGCCGGCCGGCGTGAGCACGACGGTCAGCGGCCAGCCGCCGCTGCCGGTCATCCCCTGGCAGTAGGCCATGAAGAGGTGGTCGACCGCCGGCAGCTCCTCGCGGTCGACCTTCACGGCAACGAGGTGCTCGTTCATCAGCCGCGCCACGTCGGCGTCCGCGAAGCTCTCGCGCTCCATGACGTGGCACCAGTGGCAGGCCGAGTAGCCGATCGAGACGAAGAGCGGCACGTCGCGCTCCCGCGCCGCCGCGAACGCCTCCGCGCCCCACGGGTACCAGTCGACCGGGTTGCCGGCGTGCGCGAGCAGGTACGGGCTCTTCTCGCGGGCGAGGCGGTTGCCGCCGCTCACGGCTCGCTCTGCACCGCCACCCGCCGCACCTGCGGCAGGGCGGCCAGCGTGTCGACGATCGCGCGCTCCGAGATGTTGTGCTGCGAGGCGATCGTGAGCCGGTAGGTCACCTCCCCGGCCTGCGCGTCGAGCGCGTAGTCGACCGCCGAGATCCGCGGGCCGTGCCCGGTGATGGCGGCGCGCAGCCGGTCCTCGGGGACGCCGCGGTCGGCGACGATCGTGACGTGCTTGTAGGCCAGGCGCGGCAGGTGCAGCTCCACGTAGCGCAGGAACCACAGCGAGCCGAGCGTGATCGCAAACCCGAGCACCGCCACGAAGTGCTGCCCGGCGCCGACGGCAAGGCCGATGGCCGAGACCATCCAGAGGCACGCCGCGGTGGTCAGGCCGTGCACGCTGAGACCGGACTTGAGGATCACGCCGGCGCCGAGGAAGCCGACACCGGTGATCGCGCCCGCGGCGAGGCGGCCGGGATCGAAGCGCGCGCCGTCCTCGCCGCCGGCCAGCGACTGCGAGACGATCATCAGCAGCACCGAAGCGACGCACACCAGCAGGTGGGTGCGAAAGCCCGCGGGGCGGCCGTGGACCTGCCGCTCCAGGCCGATGCCGCCGCCGAGCAGCGTCCCGAGGAGCAGGCGCGTGGCGGCGTCCGTCCAGGTCAAGTCGGTCATGGGGCCCCTCCGCGCCCATCATACCCCAACGCCGGGGCCGGCCGCGCCCCTGCTACAATCCGGCCCCGTGAGCAAGCGCCTGCGCGTCCTGTTCGTCGAGCCCTTCTGCGGCGGCTCGCACCGGCTCTTCACCGAGCAGGTCGCCGCGCGCTCGCGCCACCGCGTCGAGACGCTCACGCTCCCCGGGAGCTTCTGGAAGTGGCGGATGCGCGGCGGTCACCTCTCGCTGCTGCAGAAGGTGCGCGAGCGGCTGGACGGGACCGACGTCCTCCTGGCGAGCGGCATGCTCTCGCTCGCGGAGCTGGCCGGGGCGCTGCCGGGGCTGGCGGCGGTGCCGAAGGTCGTCTACTTCCACGAGAGCCAGCTCTCCTACCCGGTGCCGAAGGGCGAGGCGCCGGACGTGCACTTCGGTTTCACGAACCTCTCGACGGCGCTCGCGGCCGACGCGATCGTCTTCAACTCGCGGTTCCACCTGGAGGAGTTCCTCGGCGGCATCGAGCGCTTCCTCAAGCCGATGCCCGACCACCGCCCGCGGGGGCTTGCCGCGGCGCTGCGGCCGGGGTGCTCCGTCGTCTACCCGGGGATCGACTGCGACGAGCTGGACCGGCACCGCCACGAACCCGACCGCGCCGGCCGGCCGGTGACGGTCCTCTGGAACCACCGCTGGGAGTTCGACAAGCAGCCGGAGGTCTTCTTCGCGGCGCTTCACGCCCTGGCCGCCGAGGGCCTCGAGTTCCGCGTGCACGTCGTCGGCGAGAACTTCCAGGTGAAGCCGAAGCCCTTCCTCGAGGCGAGGGAGCGGCTCGGCGCGCGGGTCGCCACCTTCGGCCACCTGCCGCGGCGCGAGGACTACGTCCGCGTCCTCTGGGACTCGGACGTCGTCGCCTCGACCGCCATCCAGGAGTTCTTCGGCATCGCCGTGATGGAGGCGGCGTACTGCGGGGCGCGGCCGCTGCTGCCGCGACGGCTCGTCTACCCCGAGCTGTATCCGCCCGCGTGCCTCTACGACGCGGACGGGGACTTCACCGGGGCGCTGCGGCGGGTCCTGGCCGGCGGGGCGGAGCAGCCCGTGGAGGCGGGACGGGCGCGCCTGCGCGCCGCGTACGACGTCGCCGTCAGCGTGGCGGCGCTCGATGACCTGCTCGAGCGCGCCGTCACTGCACGACGCAGATCGCCCGGTCCACCGCCTTGTGGATCAGCTTGCTGACGACGCTGCCGACGATGAAGTGCTTGCCGTCGGCCATCCCGCACCGCCCGACGACGATCGTCGTGTAGCCGCCCTCCGCGGCGATGTCCAGGAGGCTGTCGGCGACGTCCCCGGTCCCGAGGACGATGTCCTTCCGCACGCGCTCCTGCGGGAAGCCGTGGCGGACCAGGTCGTACACCGCCCCCTGCAGGATCGGCTCGATGTACTCGCGCTGGCGCGTCGCCCAGGCCTCGATCACGCGCCGGCGCTCCTGCTCCTCCACCGGGCCGAGGATGTGACCGTCGTCCCAGTACATCGCCGGGAGATCCGGGATGATGTGCACGAGCGTCACCTCGAGATCGCGGACATCGGGGAACTGGCGCATCACCCAGGTCACCGCCCGCAGGGAACAGTTCTTGTCGTGGACCCCGATCAACAGCTTCCGCATGTGTCCCGCCCTCCCGGAGAGTGTTCGTTCGAGACCGCCAGCGTTTCCCGTCAATCCATATTCTAACAGTTTGCCGCCGGCGCCGGCGGGCCCCCGCGCGCGCCGCGTGCGCTAGCGCCCGGGCGCGGGGGGCCGCTGTCGCACGCCGATGACGTTGGGGATCGGCCGGGCCGCCAGCCCCTGCTCGGCCGAGGGGAAGACCCCCTCGTGGCCGCCGACGAGCTCGATGCGCTCGCCACCGGCGGCGACGAACAGCTGCGCCTGCGAGCCGCCTTCGAGGTGCTGGGCGGCGACCAGGCCGATCGGCAGCTCGAGCAGCGCCGCGATGAGACGATCGAGCGCCAGCGGCGCGGCGCAGAAGATGAACAGCGCCCGGCCCTCACGGTCCTCGCCGAGGGCGGCCTCGCTCCAGCGGCGGGCCTGCGGCGCCCAGCGGTTCTCTCCCGGGCGCTTGACCATGCGCAGGTTCTGCACGACGCGCCGGTAGCGCGCGAGCACCGCCTCCAGGGGCTCCTCGTCGAGGTCGACGATGCGGAACGGCGGGTCGGCGGGGTCGATCGGGGCGAACGCGGCGGCGGAGAGGTAGGGGTTGACCCCGCGGCTGAGGACCGCGCCGTCGGCGGCGAGATATCCCGAGTGCGTCCGGTAGTCTTCCTGGTACATCCCGGCGTTGATCGCCGCGGCCAGTCCCTCGCGCCGCGCCCACTCGCGCGCGCTGTAGCCCTCGCTCTCGCCGCGAGGCAGGCCGTGGAGCGTCAGCTCCCACAGCCGCGGGTCGACGCGCAGCACGTGCACCTGTGCCCCGGCGAAGCCGCTGCCGTCGAGCGCGAAGCGTCCCACCTCGAGGCCGCGGCCGAGGTCTTTCCAGCGCACATCGCCGGCCGCCGCCGGCGTGGCGGCGGCGAGCACCGCCACCCACGCCGCCACCGCCCACGCCATCGCGCCGCCGCGTCTCATGCGGCCATCGTAGCACGTGCGCGGGAGGGCGATGGCCGCACCCGCGCCCCCGGCCTATACTCTCGTTCGAAGGGAGGGACGAGACGATGGAGCTGAGTTCATCCGCGTTCGCGCACCAGGGCGGGATCCCGCGGCAGCACACCTGCGACGGAGAGGACCTCTCGCCGCCGCTCTCCTGGACCGGCGTCCCCGCCGGGACGAAGAGCCTCGCGCTCATCGTCGACGACCCCGACGCGCCGGACCCGAAGGCCCCGAAGATGGTGTACGTGCACTGGGTGCTGTACAACATCCCCCCGGAGGCCGCGGGGCTCCCCGAGGCGGTCCGCCCGGCCGCCCTCCCCGCCGGCACGAAAGAGGGCGTCAACGACTGGGGCCGCACCGGCTACGGCGGTCCCTGCCCGCCCATCGGGCGGCACCGCTACTTCCACAAGCTCTACGCGCTGGACACGGTCTTCCGCGACCTGGGCAAGCCCACGAAGAAGCAGCTGCTGGCGCTGATGGAGGGCCACGTCCTCGCACAGGCGGAGCTGATGGGAACGTACCAGCGCAACAGGTAGAGGCGGCCTGGGGAGTCAGGAGGGCTTCTTCCGCCCTGGGGGCGTCGCCGGGAGGCTCCGCTTGTGCGGCGGGCACCAGCCCGCCTCCGCACAGCCATCCCGGCTTCCTTCCCAGAACGAAAAATACCGCTCCTGCCTGACCCAGGCAGCCAATTCCAAACTGGGCCTAGACCAGTGCCTCGAGGACGGCCGGATGCACGATACCGAGACCGGCAACGGAGAGTCGATCTCCGCGCGCCTAGGCCAGTGCCTCCAGGACGGCCGGGTGCGTGATGCGGCCCGCCTTCGCGTTCAAGCCCTTCGCGAGCCCGGGATCGGCCGCCAGCGCAGCGTCCACCCCGTCCGCGAGCCGCAGCGCGTAGGGCAGCGTCGCGTTCGTCAGCGCGAAGGTCGAAGTGCGCGGCACGAGTGCCGGCATGTTCGTCACGCCGTAGTGGATCACGCCGTGGAGCACGTACGTCGGCTCGGCGTGCGTGGTCGGCCGGATCGTGGCGACGGTGCCGCCCTGATCGATCGCGACGTCGACGACCACCGACCCCGGACGCATGCGACGCACCGTCTCCTCGGACACGAGGACCGGCGCCCGTGCGCCGGTCACGAGCACGCCGCCGACGAGCAGGTCGGCGTCCACGGCGGCCGCCTCGATGTTTGTCCGGTTGGACATCAGCGTCTCGACCTTGCCCGGAAACAGGGCGTCCGCCTCCTCGAGTCGCCGCAGGTCCCGGTCGATCAGGGTCACCTCGGCGCCCATGCCGATGGCGACGCGCGCCGCGCTCCGGCCGACGGAGCCCGCCCCGAGGACGGTGACGCGCCCATGGCGCACGCCGGGTACGCCGCCGAGCAGGATGCCCTGGCCGCCGCGGTCCTTCTGGAGCAGCGTCGCGCCGATCTGGGTCGCCAGCCTCCCGGCGACTTCGCTCATCGGCGCCAGCAGCGGCAGCGAGCCATCCGGCGCCTCCACGGTCTCGTAGGCGATCGCGGTCACCCGCCCCCCGGCGAGCCGGCGCGCCAGCTCCGGCACGGCCGCCAGGTGCAGGTAGGTGAAGAGCACGAGATCGGCGCGCAGGAAGCCGTACTCGGCAGGGACGGGTTCCTTGACTTTCACGACCATGCCGGCCCCGCCCCACGCGGCGTCCGCGTCGGCGACGATCTCGGCCCCGGCGCCGCGGTAGGCCGCGTCGGGGATGCCGCTGCCCTCCCCGGCGCCCGCCTGCACCAGCACGCGGTGGCCGGCGTCGACCAGGGCCTGCACCCCGGCCGGCACGAGACCGACGCGCATCTCGCCGACCTTCACCTCCCGAGGGACCCCGACGATCATGGAATCAGTGTACGACCGGCGACGGCCGCGCGCCAGCAGCCCGCCGCGCGCCGCGCCCCCGCTCATTGACGCCCCGGGTCGGAAGGACCAAAATATCCGATGCGGCGTGGCACCGGGCTCCTGCGAGGCTAGAGGCGAACAATGCGCGTGCGGTGGGTGAAGCGCAACCGTCCCGTGGGCGTGATCCCCTTCATCATCTGGGAGGAGGAGCTGCCCCGCGGCCAACGGGTGACGGCCTTCCTGCCGCACGCCGACGACGGCCGCTTCATCGGCGCCTCCCTTTCGCTGCTCAACCGGACCGAGGCCGGAGCGCCGCGCAACCGCGTGCGGATAGCGATCGTCTGTCCGGGCTACCGCAGCGTGGAGGGCGCCCAGTCGATCGAGGAAAAGAGCCGGCTGCGCGCGGAGGAGGCCGTCGACTGGGCGCGCGAGCTGGGCTACGCGCCGGAGCAGGTCATGCAGTTCCGCGCCGACCGGACGTATGCCCGCCGCCGCGTCGACCGTGGGGAGCAGGCGCGGATGCACCAGCTCATCCGCGAGGAGCGCCCGACGATGGTCCTGCTGAACAACGTGGCGGACGTCGCGCAGCACGCCAACCACTGCACGCGCATCATGGTGCTGCGCTCGCTCACCGCCTGGCTGGCCGAGGAGGCCTCCCGCGCGGACGGGGCGCGGGAGGTGCTCATCGTCGAGTACCCGACGCTCTACGTGCCGATCCTCCCGCCGGCGGACAAGAACGTCATCGTCGCCTTCCGCGATCCGGCCTTCGTGCAGATCAAGCACCGCGCCAACCGCTGCCACCGCAGCCAGGACGCGAAGTACCTCGAGATGCTCGGCAAGCTCGTCGAGGCCGTCGACGTGCTCAGCGGGGCCGACGTCGTCTGCGAGGCGCGGCGCGCCGGCACGCGCTTCTCCAAGCGGCTCTCCGCAGTGGCCCTCGACCCCGTCCGGTCCCGCGGCGAGCACTTCGGCATCACCCGGCTGCGGCTGGTGGCGGGCCGGCCGGAGCCGACGATCGTCGAGGAGCGGGTGCCGTTCCCCCTGTCGGCCGAGGACGTCGAGAGCTGGGGCGTGAGGGCGCCGCAGGCCTGCTACCTGGAGGAACAGCCGCCGGCGCCGTGAGATAGACGGGCGACGGCGCCAGGCCGGAGCCAATTACAACACTGCCTGACCCATCCCGAGGAATCTTCGGTCATCTCCTATCTGGTTGACAGAGTCACCTGGTTTGCCTACATTCGCGTATGAATCAGATTTGGAGATGACATGCCTGACAGAATAGCCAGACCTGAGGTTCGCCGGGAGGTACAGGAGCTTTCCCTCCTCTTCGAGATCAGCCAGGTGCTCGACCGCTCCCTCGACCTGCGCGAGACGGTGCACCCCGTCCTCAAGGCGATGGCCGACAACATGGGGATGCTCCGCGGCAGCCTGACGCTGCTCAACCGGGAGACGGGCGAGATCTCGATCGAGGCGGCCTACGGCCTCTCCCCCAGCCAGCAGGAGCGAGGCCGCTACCGACTCGGCGAGGGGGTGACCGGCAAGGTCGTCGCCACCGGCGAGCCCGCGGTCGTCCCCCGCATCTCGGAGGAACCGCTGTTCCTCGACCGAACCGGCGCGCGCAAGAGCCTCAAGAAGAGCGATATCTCCTTCATCTGCGTGCCGATCAAGCTCGGCAACGAGGTCATCGGCGCGCTCTCGATCGACCGGTTGTTCGCCGAGGAGGTCTCGCTGCTCGAGGACGTGCGCCTGCTGACGATCGTCGCCTCGATGATCGCCCAGGCGGTGCGGCTGCGCCAGAGCGCGCAGGAGGAGCGCCGGCGCCTCATGGAGGAGAACCGGCGGCTGCAGGAGGAGCTGCAGGACCGCTTCCGGCCCTCGAACATCATCGGCAACTCCAAGCCGATGCAGGCGGTCTACGACCTGATCGCGCAGGTGTCCAAGAGCGACGCCACCGCGCTCGTGCGGGGCGAGAGCGGGGTCGGCAAGGAGCTGGTCGCCGCCGCGATCCACTACAACAGCCACCGGGCCGCGCACCCGTTCATCAAGGTCAACCTGGCGGCGCTGCCGGAGACGATCATCGAGAGCGAGCTCTTCGGGCACGAGAAGGGGGCGTTCACCGGCGCGCTCGCGCAGCGCAAGGGGCGCTTCGAGCTGGCCCACGCGGGAACGATCTTCCTCGACGAGATCGGCGATCTCTCGCCCGCGACCCAGGTCAAGCTGCTGCGCGTGCTCCAGGAGCGGGAGTTCGAGCGCGTCGGCGGCAGCCAGACGATCCGCGCGGACGTGCGGATCATCGCGGCGACCAACCGCGACCTCGAGGCGCTCGTGGCGGAGGGGCGCTTCCGCCAGGACCTCTACTACCGGCTCAACGTCTTCCCGATCCACGTGCCGCCGCTGCGCGAGCGCAAGGCCGACATCCTCCTGCTGGCCGACCACTTCGTCGACAAGTACGCGAAGAGCTCGCACAAGGAGGTGCGCCGCATCTCGACGCCGGCGATCGACCTGCTGATGAGCTACCACTGGCCCGGGAACGTGCGCGAGCTGGAGAACTGCATCGAGCGTGCCGTGCTGCTCGCCGACGGGGAGGTCATCCACGCGCACCACCTCCCGCCCTCGCTGCAGTCCGCCGAGTCCTCGGGGACGACGCACCACGGGACGCTGCAGGAGACGCTGGACGCGCTCGAGCGCGACCTGATCGTGGATGCGCTCAAGACCTCGCGCGGCAACAAGGCCAAGGCCGCGCGGGCGCTCGGGACCACCGAGCGGCTCATCGGCCTGCGGATCGCGCGGCTCGGCGTCGACTGGCGGCGCTTCCGGCCGGTGCGCCGCTGAGGGAGTACTTTCAGGCACAACTCTTGCTCCTTTCCGCTGCCATGATGTCGGCAAGGAAAGGAAGCTACCGGATGGTCGGCGGGCCGGAGTCATGAGCGATCCGCACGTCGGCATGGTCGCGCCGTTCATCACGCTGTTGGGGACCATCGCACTCATGCCGTTCATCAGCCCGGGCTGGTGGCAGCGCAGGTACGCCTGGGTCTCCGTCGGCCTTGGTCTGCTGGTGGCGGCCTATTACGTGCTCGTGCTGCACAACGGCCCGCGCATGCTTGCGGGCGCGGTTGACTACTGCGGCTTTATCGCGCTCGTCGGCTCGCTCTTCGTGACGGCGGGAGGCATTCACATCAACATGGCCGGCCGCTCCACACCTGCGGTCAACACCGGCCTGCTGGCCCTCGGGGCCATCCTCGCGAACGTCATCGGCACAACGGGCGCGTCGATGCTGCTGATCCGACCGTTCCTGCGGATCAACCGGCACCGGGTCGCACCGTTCCAGATCGTGTTCTTCATCTTCATCGTCGGCAACATCGGCGGCGCGCTCACGCCGATCGGGGACCCGCCGCTGTTCCTCGGCTACCTCAAGGGCGTGCCCTTCTTCTGGCTGTTGGCGACGCCCTCGGTCGTGCTCGCCTGGCTCGTGGTGGTCGGCTCTCTGCTCGCGGTCTTCTATCTCGTCGACCGGGCGCACTTCAGCCGCCACCAGCCATCCAGGGGCCGTGAAGCCCGCGATCGCGTCGAGCTGGAGGGTTCCCATAACGTCGTTTGGCTCATCCTCATCATCGGCCTCGTGCTTAGCCAGAAGACCGGGGTGCTTGACGGACTTTCGCGCTCGTCGAGCCTCGCCGCCGCCGGTGCGGCGCTGGGCTGGGAGCCGCACCAGGCCGTGGAGAGGGTATCGACGCTGCTCGTCGCCTCGCTCCTGGTGGCCGTCGCAGGTCTCGCGCACCGCTTCGCCAATCCGGACGCACTGCGCGAAAACGAGTTCGGTTTCGGTCCGGTGCGGGAGGTCGGCATTCTCTTTTTTGGCATCTTCACGACAATGGTGCCCGCGCTGGATCTGCTGGAGCGGCACGCGGGGGATCTCGGCATAACGACTGCGGCAGGCTTCTACTGGAGCGCCGGCGGACTGTCGAGCGTTCTGGACAACGCGCCGACTTACCTGACCTTCCTCACGGCCGCCTTCGGTCTTCACGGCCTTTCGCTGGCGTCCGCGGCGGACGTCACCCGGGTTCTCGGCGACTCCGAGCTCCGTCGCTACGTCATCGCGGTTTCCCTCGGCTCCGTCTTCTTCGGAGCAGCCACGTACATCGGGAACGGCCCGAACTTCATCGTCAAGCACATCGCAGAGGCAAGTGGGGTGAAGTGCCCCGGCTTCTTCAGCTATGTGGTGAAATACTCGCTCCCCGTGCTTTTCCCGCTCTTCGCCCTCGTCTCCTGGCTCTTCCTCCGCTAGGGGGCGCACGGGCCAGTGAGGGGGCTCTGACGCGGCCCCGGCGGTGTCGGCACGCCCCTCGGCTATGCGGCTGCGTGCCGGTTCAGAGGTTGTCTCGCAAACGATCCCGCTGATCGTGGTCTTTATTCTACCGAAATCTCTAAACGTCGATAGTGTACGTACATTCCAACTGGAAGCATTGAATATGTATTAGGACAATATTGTAACATAATTAGCATGATTGTACATTTGTGTATCTATACTTCGGATTGCTGGAAACAGGCTGATCTAATTTTATCATTATTTTTCAAAGTCTTACATGTCTGGCACGATCTTCGCTAGATCAGTGCCAAGAAACTGGGTCATAACGGAAGGAGGATCCGATGAAAAGGGCCCTGAGGTTCACAGCAGCGGTACTACTCGCGGCGATTCTGCTGCACTGGCTACCGGCGCTTGCGGCCACCCCGGACCCGGCCGGGACTGCAACGGGGACGGCCGCGGATGTGGTCGGCGTCACGGCCGGCGCACCCACGAACGATGACCTGAAGACGCTCGGCGAGAAGGAACCGCTCGCGCTCAAGCTCGCGGACGTCATCGGGCACAACCGCATCGCCATCAACTTCGTCTGGACGCTCATCTGCGGCTTTCTGGTCATGTTCATGCAGGCCGGGTTCGCGATGGCCGAGACGGGGTTCACGCAGGCGAAGAACGCGGGCCACACGATGGCGATGAACTTTATGATCTACGCCCTCGGCCTGCTCGGCTACTGGGCCATTGGCTTCGGCCTGCAGATGGGCGGCGTCGGCGGGGTCGCTACGCTCGGGGGTGGCGGCGTTCTCGACGGCGAGTTCACGATCACCCTTCTGGGGAAGACGTTCGGTCTTTTCGGGACGAAGGGCTTCTTCCTCTCCGGTGTGAGCTACGATGCGGTCGTCTTCGCGATCTTCCTCTTCCAGATGGTATTCATGGATACGACGGCCACGATCCCAACGGGCTCGATGGCGGAGCGGTGGACGTTCAAGTCCTTCGTGATCTACGGGCTCTTCATCTCGGCGATCACCTACCCGCTCTATGCCAACTGGGTCTGGGGCGGCGGGTGGCTCTCCCAACTCGGCAAGAACTTCGGCCTTGGCCACGGACACGTCGACTTTGCCGGTTCCTCGGTCGTGCACCTGACCGGCGGCGTGGCCGCCCTCGCGGGCGCAATAGTGCTCGGGCCTCGCATCGGGAAGTACAGGGACGACGGGACACCGAACGCCATCCCGGGGCACCACATCCCGATGGCGATCGTCGGCTGCTTCATCCTTGCCTTCGGCTGGTTCGGCTTCAACGCCGGTTCGAGCCTCGCGGGCGGAGATCTCCGCATCGCGGTCGTCGCGACGAACACGATGCTCGCAGGCGCGGCGGCGGCGTTTTCCTCGATGATGTACATGTGGCTGCGCTACGGCAAGCCCGACATCTCCATGACCGCGAACGGCATGCTCGCGGGTCTCGTGGCGATCACGGCCCCCTGCGCCTTCGTGAATTCCGTCTCCGCCTTCATCATCGGGACGATCGCGGGCATCCTGGTGTGCGTGAGCGTCTTCTTCGTCGAGCGCACGCTGAAGGTCGACGACCCGGTCGGTGCGATCTCGGTGCACGGGGCGAACGGCGCCTGGGGCGTGCTCTCGCTCGGACTCTTCGCGGACGGCACCTACGGAGACGGCTTCAACGGGGTGGCCGGCCCTGTGAAGGGGCTCTTTTACGGCGACGCCTCGCAGTTCGGGGCGCAGGTCGTGGGGACATTGACGAACATGGTGTTCGTCTTCATTCTCATGTACTCTTTCTTCAAGGTGCTCGACAAGATCACGCCCCTGCGCGTGCCGGCGCAGCTCGAGCAAGAGGGTCTCGACCAGGCCGAGGTGGCCGTCTCGGCGTACCCGGACTTCAGCATTCGGAAGCTCTATCGCTAGCGGCCTGACCAGAGGAGAACGCCAATGAAGAAGATCGAAGCGGTCATCAAGCCGCAGAAACTTGACGAGGTCAAGGACGCCCTGCACGACATCGGCGTCCAGGGAATGACGGTGACGGAGGTTCAGGGTTTCGGCCGCCAGAAGGGAAAGGTCGAGACGTACCGGGGGTCCCCGGTGGGCGCGACCTTCGTCTCCAAGGTCAAGATCGAGGCCGTGGTTCCTGACTCCCTGGCCGAAAAGGTGGTCTCAGCCATCGTGGCCACCGCGCGCTCCAATGGCGGTCAGATCGGCGACGGCAAGATCTTCGTGGCGCCGATCGAGGATGTCGTGCGCATTCGCACCGGGGAGCGGGGCGAAACCGCCGTGTAGCCCGGACCCACATCACGCGCCGGCGAGGTGGCCGATCAGGCCCTTCGCCGGCGATCTCGTTTCTCTACTGATATTTCAAACCAAATAGCAATACATATTAGTATTTCATACATATTTGTAGATATCAATCGCTATTGGCACGACAATGAACTAGCAAGCATGTAACGTATTTTGTGTTTTATATCAGTGTTTTACATCACACAATGGCCGTTCGTATTCCTCCTGGCATGTCTGATGCAGAGACACAGTCGCAGACTGGCAAAAGCAACCAGGGAGGGATCCAACGATGGAAGCGACAGCAGGCAAGGCTCGAAGCAGGCTCGTACCGCTGATCTTTCTCCTCATCTTCCTCGGCGTCACGGCGATCGCGTCGGTGGTCGCCGCGGCGGACGAGCCCCCGAAGATCGACACCGGCGACACGGCGTGGCTTCTCATGTCCTCGGCGCTCGTGCTCCTTATGACTCCGGGGCTCGCCTTCTTCTACGGCGGTCTCGTGCGCCGCAAGAACGTGCTCTCGGTGCTCATGCAGTGTTTCCTGATCATGTGTCTGGTTTCCATACAGTGGGTCCTCTTCGGCTACTCGCTCTCGTTCGGGCCGGACGTCAAGGGGCTGATCGGGGGACTCGACTGGTTCGGGCTGAAGGGCGTCGGGCTCGAGCCCTTCAAGGACTACGCGGCGACCGTGCCGCACCAGGCCTTCATGGTCTTCCAGATGATGTTCGCCATCATCACCCCGGGCCTGATCATCGGCGCGTTCGCCGAGCGCATGAAGTTCTCCGCCTTCGCGATCTTCACGCTGCTCTGGGCGACGCTCGTGTACGATCCGGTCTGCCACTGGGTCTGGGGCCTGGGCGGCATCGTGCGGGGCTGGGGCGCGCTCGACTTCGCCGGCGGCACCGTCGTGCACATCAACGCCGGCATTGCCGCCCTCGTGGCCGCGATCGTGCTCGGCAAGCGCATCGGGTATCCGGAGAACGTCGCGCCGCCGCACAACCTGCCGTTTGCGGTGCTCGGCGCCGGCCTGCTGTGGTTCGGCTGGTTCGGCTTCAACGCCGGCAGCGCGCTCGGGTCGGGGGCGCTGGCGACGAGCGCGTTCGTCGTCACCCACGTCGCAGCGGCAGCGGCCGGCCTGACCTGGTCGCTCATCGAGTGGATCAAGCAGGGCCGCCCGACGGTGCTCGGCGTGATCACCGGCGTGGTGGCCGGGCTGGTGGCGATCACCCCGGCCTCGGGTTTCGTGAACCCCGTCGGCGCGATCTGGATCGGCATCGGCGCCGCCGGCCTCTGTTACCTCTCGGCGGTGGTGCTCAAGGCCAAGCTCGGATACGACGACACGCTGGATGCCTTCGGCGTCCACGGCATCGGCGGGATCTGGGGCGCCATCGCCACGGGGCTGTTCGCCACGAAGGCCGTGAACCCCGCCGGCGCGGACGGCCTCTTCTATGGCAACCCGGCGCAGCTCTGGATCCAGGTGAAGGCGACGCTCGTCACGATCGGCTGGTCGTTCGCGGCGAGCCTGGTGCTGCTCAAGGCGGTCAACGCCCTGATGGGTGCGCGGGCGGCCGAGAACGAGGAGCGCATCGGCCTCGACCTGGCGGGGCATCAGGAGTCCGCCTACACGGTCCTGGACTAGGCGCCGAGGACAGAGGAGGAGCGCACCATGAAATACGTCATCGCGATCATCCAGCCGGACCGCGTCCAGGACGTGCTGGCGAAGCTCGAGGAGAAGGAAATCCACCTTGTGACCGTCTCGCAGGTGCTCGGCCGCGGGCGCCAGAAGGGGGTCGCGGAGGTCTACCGCTCCCACAAGGAGCCGGGCAACCTGCTCAAGAAGGTGAAGCTCGAGATCGCCGTCAACGACGCGTTCCTCGCGCCGACGATCGAGGCCATCACGGGCGGAGCCCGTACCGGCCAGATCGGCGATGGGAAGATCTTCATTCTCGATCTCGCCGAGGTGATCCGCATCCGCACCGGCGAGACGGGCGGCCCGGCGATCGGGTAACCTGCGCGGCGCCGTCACGGCGAGAGCAGGGGGCGGGCGCGCGGCGTCCGCCCCCCGTTCCTTTCTGGGACGAGGGCAAGAGCACGACGATGTCCGAGCACAAGATACGGGAGCTGACGGCGTTATATGAGGTTGCGCGGCTTGCCGCCGCCTCTCTGGACCTCGACGCTACGCTCACCGCGGTCCTCCGCGCACTGGCCGAGCATCTCGAGATGGAGCGCGGCACGCTCACGCTTCTCGACACCGCGACCGGGCACCTGGCGGTGCGGGCCTCCCATGGGTTGACCCGGAGCGAGATGCGGCGGGGACTCTACAAAGTCGGCGAGGGGATCACCGGCCGCGTCTTCGCCTCGGGCGCGCCGTTCGTCGTCCCGGATATCGGCAAGGAGCCGCTCTTCCTCAACCGGACCGGCTCGCGCCGCGACCTCGCCAAGGAGAACATCTCCTTCATCGGTGTGCCGGTCGCCGTTCGCGGCAAGACGATCGGCGTGCTCACCGTCGACAAGCTCTTCGCGCGCGAGGTCGACTTCGAGGAGGACATCCGCCTGCTCAAGACCGTGGCCTCGATCGTCGGACAGGCGGTCAAGCTCCACGAGATGGTCGAGGCCGAGAAGGCCGCCCTCGTCGAGGAGAACCAGCTCCTGCGCGAGGAGGTCGGCAAGCGCGTGAGCCTGCCGAATATCGTCGGCGGCACCAAGCGCATGCAGGAGGTGTTCCGCGCCGCCGAGGTCGTGGCAAAGAGCCGTGCAACCGTGCTTCTGCGCGGCGAGTCGGGCACCGGCAAGGAACTGGTCGCCAAGGCGGTCCACCACCTCAGCCCGCGGGGTGGAGGCCCGTACGTGCGCTTCAACTGCGCCGCGGTGCCCGAGGGGCTCCTCGAGAGCGAGCTGTTCGGCCACGAGAAGGGTGCTTTCACGGGGGCGATCGGGGCGAAGAAGGGGCGCTTTGAGCTTGCCGACGGCGGCACGATCTTCCTCGACGAGATCGGGGACCTGCCGCTGCCGCTCCAGCCGAAGATCCTGCGGGTGCTCCAGGAGCAGGAGTTCGAGCGCCTCGGCAGCGAGCGCACGGTGCGCGTGGATGTGCGCGTCATCGCCGCGACGAGCCGGGACCTCGAGCGGCTGCTCGCGGCCGGCCAGTTCCGCGAGGACCTGTACTACCGTCTCAACGTGGTGCCGATCTTCATCCCGCCGCTGCGCGAGCGGCGCGAGGACGTGCCGGCGCTCGTCGACCACTTCGCGCGGCGCTTCGGCGAGGAGGCCGGGCGCGCCGTCCGCTTCACGCCGGCGGCGGTCGCCGCCCTCGCCGCGCACGAGTGGCCGGGCAACGTCCGCGAGCTGGAGAACACGATCGAACGAACGGTCGTGCTCTCGGCTCGCTCCCTGATCGACGCGGCCGATCTCAAGCTGCTCGCCACCGGGGCGCCCGCCGCGACGGCCACCACCACCGGGGGGGACGCAGGGCTGCCGGGGACCGTCCACGACATCGAGCTGCGCATGCTGCGCGAAGCGCTTGAAGCCACCCGCTGGCGCCAGGCGGCGGCCGCGCGCCGCCTCGGGATCACACCGCGGCAGATCGGCTACCGCATCCGCAAGTACGGTTTGCTGGGGCCCTCGTAACCACGCACGACTTTGTCCGCCCGCGACACGATTGTCGCACCTGCGCTTCGTTCGCAGCCCTGGTGCCGGCGGCAGACTGTGCTGTTTTCACAGAGCTTTTCCTGTCCGCCGATCCCTGGCACGCCCGTTGCTGTTACTCCGGACACGGGCCGGACATCAACCCCCGGCCGGGGAGGACACAACGATGAGACAGGTTGCGATCTACGGCAAGGGCGGCATCGGCAAGTCGACGACGACGCAGAACCTCGTGGCAGGGCTGGCGGAGGCGGGCAAGAAGGTCATGATCGTCGGCTGCGACCCGAAGGCGGACTCGACGCGCTTGATGCTCCACGCGAAGGCGCAGACGACGGTCATGGACCTGGCGCGCGAGCGCGGCAGCGTCGAGGACCTCGCGCTCGAGGACGTGCTCGCCCTCGGCTACCGGGGCGTCAAGTGCACCGAGAGCGGCGGCCCCGAGCCGGGCGTCGGCTGCGCGGGCCGCGGGGTCATCACGGCGATCAACTTCCTTGAGGAAAACGGGGCCTACACCGACGACCTGGACTTCGTCTTCTACGACGTGCTCGGCGACGTCGTGTGCGGCGGCTTCGCGATGCCGATCCGCGAAAAGAAGGCCCAGGAGATCTACATCGTGACCTCGGGCGAGATGATGGCGATGTACGCGGCGAACAACATCTGCAAGGGGATCGTCAAGTACGCGATGAGCGGCGGCGTGCGCCTCGGCGGCCTCATCTGCAACTCGCGCAAGGTCGACCAGGAGCTGGAGCTGATCACCGAGCTGGCGCGGAGGCTCGGGACGCAGATGATCCATTTCGTGCCGCGCGACAACGTGGTGCAGCGCGCGGAGCTCAAGCGGATGACGGTCATCGAGTACGAGCCGGAGGCGGCGCAGGCGGACGAGTACCGGACGCTGGCGCGCAAGGTCTCGGAGAACCGCAATTTCGTCATTCCGACGCCGCTGACGATGGACGAGCTCGAGGAACTGCTGATCACCTACGGCTTCCTGGAAGCCGAGCAGGCGAAGGCGTCGTGACGCGCCCACGAAGACCCCGTCTGCGGCGTTGGGCGGCGCCCTTCGTCACTGCGGCGTATGAACTATACGCCTCATTCCTCGGGGCTTGCCCGCCTTGCATCCGGGGCCTGCCCGGGCGCGTCACCGGTCGCCCGGCCCATGCCTTCCATGGACGAGGTGGATCACGAAGAGGGGAGATAGGAGCATGACCAGGGCCACGCATACCAAGGAAGCTGTTGTCGAGATCCTCGCCAGGTATCCGGAGAAGACGGCGAAGAAGCGCGCGGGGCACATCGCGGTCAAGGAGGCGCCCGCCGGTGAGGACGGCGGTGCCTGCTCGACCTGTGCGGTCAAGTCGAACGCCAAGTCCATCCCCGGCGTCATGACCGCGCGCGGCTGCGCGTACGCCGGCTCCAAGGGCGTCGTCTGGGGGCCGATCCGCGACATGGTCCACCTTTCGCACGGACCGGTCGGCTGCGGCTACTACTCCTGGAGCACGCGGCGCAACCTCGCGCAGGGGAAGCCCGGGGTGGACAACTTCGTCCCATTCCAGTTCACCTCCGACTATCAGGAGCGGGACATCGTCTACGGCGGCGCGCAGAAGCTCGAGCAGATCGGGCGTGAGGTGCGCCAGCTCTTTCCGCTGGCCAGGGGCCTGTCGATCCAGTCCGAGTGCCCGATCGGGCTCATCGGTGACGACATCGAGGCCGGCGCGAAGAAGATGCAGGCGGAGCTGGGCATCGACGTCGTCCCCGTGCGCTGCGAGGGCTTCCGCGGCGTCTCGCAGTCGCTCGGCCACCACATCGCCAACGACACCATCCGCGACCACGTCCTCGGCAAGGGCACGCTCGCCGATCCCGGCCCCTACGACGTGGCGATCATCGGCGACTACAACATCGGCGGCGACGCCTGGGCGAGCCGGAAGATCCTTGAGGAGATGGGCCTGCGCGTGGTGACGATGTGGTCGGGCGACGGCGAGCTCGAAACGATGAAGGTCACGCACCTGGCGAAGCTCACTCTCATCCACTGCTACCGCTCGATGAACTACATCGCGCGGCACATGGAGGAGGCCTACGGCATCCCCTGGATGGAGTACAACTTCTTCGGCCCGACGAAGATCGAGGCCAGCCTGCGGGCGATCGCGAGGCGTTTCGACGAGACGATCCAGACGAAGGCCGAGGAGGTCATCGCCAGGCACCGGCCGGCGATGGACGCCGTGATCGCCAAGTATCGCCCGCGCCTGGATGGCAAGACCGTGATGCTCTACGTTGGGGGCCTGCGCCCGCGGCACGTCATCGGCGCCTACGAGGATCTCGGGATGCAGGTCGTCGGTACCGGCTACGAGTTCGCCCACGCCGACGACTATCAGCGCACCTTCTCGCAGGTCAAGGATGGAACGGTCATCTACGACGACGTCACCGCCTATGAGCTCGAGGAGCTGGTCAAGCACCTGCGCCCCGACCTCGTCGGCTCGGGCATCAAGGAGAAGTACGTCTTCCAGAAGATGGGCGTCCCCTTCCGGCAGATGCACTCCTGGGACTACTCCGGCCCCTACCACGGCTACGAGGGCTTCCCGATCTTCGCACGCGACATGGACATGGCGGTCAATTCCCCGACCTGGAAGCTGGTGAAGGACCCCTTCGCGGCGTAGGACACTCCCTCCCCTGCGCCTCGAAAGCCCTCCCCCGGCGTGCCAGCCGCCGGGGGAGGGCGATGTGTTCTCACCGTTGTTCCCGGCGCTGTGCGCCCTTCATTCCCTCGCGCCCGCCGGCGACGTCCCGCCCGATTCAGGGTCATGCGCTGGCGAAGCGTGACACAATTGTCAGGCACCAACAGGGATGTCACACGCCGTTTCCTGCCGGGGAGAGCGTGCCGACGACCTAACTATGCCGCCGACAAGTGTTTCCCGCATTCTGAAACATTGGCACGCGCCGTGCAATTCCTTCGGACGACGGGACGGAATCCCGGGGAGGACGAACGAGATGGCCACCGCCGAGCAGACCGCCGCAACCGCGGCGTGGATCGACACGGTCGAGTACAAGGAGCTGAACTTCGCGCGCCAGGCGCTGGTCATCAACCCGACGAAGGCCTGCCAGCCGCTCGGCGCGTTCTTCGCCGCCGCGGGCTTCGAGCGCACGCTCCCCTACGAGCACGGCTCGCAGGGATGCACCGCGTACTTCCGCAACAACCTCTCGCGCCACTTCCGCGAACCGTTCCCCGCCGTCTCGGACTCGATGACCGAGGACGCGGCCGTCTTCGGCGGGCGCGCCAACATGATCGAGGGGCTGAAGAACGCCCACGACCTCTACCGCCCCGGCATGATCGCGATGTGCACCTCCTGCATGTCGGAGGTCATCGGCGATGACCTCAAGGCCTTCATCGACGGCGCGCGCGAGGCCGGCTCGATCCCGAAGGACTTTCCCGTCGCGGCGGCACATACGCCGAGCTTCGCCGGCTCGCACCTGACGGGCTACGACGCGATGCTGCTCGCGATCGTTGAGACACTCGCCGCCGGCCGTCACCGCCCCGAGGCGCGCACCGCGAAGGTGAACCTCATCCCCGGCTTCGACGCCCACGTGGAAAACATCCGCGAGTTGCGCCGCTACGCCGCGCTCATGGGGGCCGACGTCACGGTGCTCGCCGACAACAGCGAGACCTTCGACTCGCCGCTCACGGGCCGCTACGAGCTCTACCACGGGGGCACGACCCTCGAAGAGGCGGCGGAGTCGGTGAACGCCGCCGGGACGATCTCGCTCCAGGCCTACACCACGACCAAGACCATGGCGGCTTTCAAAGCCAAGTACGGGCAGAAGACGCGGGCCTTCAACTATCCGCTCGGGATCGGAGGCTTCGACGCCTTCCTCGCCGAGCTGTCGGCGATGACCGGCCTGCCGGTCCCCGCGAGCGTCCGAGCCGAGCGCGGCCGCGCCGTGGATGCCGCCACCGACGCGCACCCCTATTTCCACGGGCGGCGGCTGTCGCTCTTCGGCGACCCGGACCTCATGCTCGGCCTGACCGGCTTCCTCCTGGAGATGGGCGCCGAGCCGGTGCACATCGTCTCGACGAACGGGACATCCAAGTGGAAGAAGGAGATGGAGGCGCTGCTCGCTTCCTCGCCCTACGGCGCGTCCGGGCAGGTGCACCCGGGGCGCGACCTCTGGCACCTGCGCTCGCTGCTGGTGACCGAGCCGGTGGACCTGCTCATCGGCAACTCGCACGGCAAGTACGCGGCGCGCGACGCGAAGATCCCGCTCGTGCGCATCGGCTTCCCCATCGTGGATCGCGTCAACGCCCAGCGCTGCGCGACGCTCGGCTACCGGGGCGCCATCAACCTCATCACCTGGATCGCCAACGCGCTCATCGAGGAGCTCGACCGGACCTCGGACGACGCGCACTTCGAGCTGCTGAGGTAGGACCGTGTCGGCTCAGGTGTCTCGAAGCCCCCTTCATCCCCCTGCGCCACAGGGGGAAAGAGAGGGTGTGCTCGCACGGGCCGTTGCCCACGCCTGCCGGCCCAACCCCCTCGAGGGGGTCTGCCGGCAGCGCGGGGGCGAATCGTGCGCCTACGACGGAGCGATGATCGTCCTCGGGTGCATCGCGGACGCGGCGCATCTCGTCCACGGGCCGATCGCCTGCCTCGGCAACTCCTGGGAGTCGCGCGGCACCGTCACCCGCAGGGGCGAGCTGCACCGGCGCGCCTACACGACCGACCTCGACGAGCTGGACATCGTCTACGGCGCCGCGGACAAGCTGCGCCGGGCGATCCTCGCGGTGGCGGCCGACGCGAGCCCGCGGGCGATCTTCGTCTATGCGACCTGCGTCACGGGCATGACCGGCGAGGACGTCGGCGCCGCGTGCCGCGACGCCGAGGCGCAGCTTGGCCTCCCCGTGATCCCCGTGGAGGCTCCGGGCTTCGTCGGCCCGAAGAACCTCGGCAACCGCCTCGCCGGCGAGGTGCTGCTCGCGCGGGTGATCGGGACAGCCGAGCCCGCCGTCGTCGCACCGCTGGCCGTCAACATCATCGGCGAGTACAACATCGCCGGCGATCTCGACGCGATCGAGCCGCTGCTTGCGCGCGCCGGTCTCGCGGTGCACGCCCGGATCACCGGCAACGCCACCTTCGAGGAGATTCGCCGGGCGCATCGCGCTCGCCTCAACGTGCTCGTCTGCGGCCGCGCGCTCGTGAACGTCGCGCGCGGCATGGAGCGCCGCTGGAACGTGCCGTTCGTGGAGGGGTCGTTCTTCGGGATGACGGAAACCGCCTCCACCCTGCGCGCGATGGCCGCGGCACTTGCCGGTGAGGACTCCGGCCTGCCCGGCCGGGTAGACGCTGTGATCGCCGAGGAAGAGCGCCGCTGCGTCGAGGTCCTCGCGCCGTACGCCGGCCTCGCGGGCAGGCGCGCCGTCCTCTACAGCGGCGGCGTGAAGAGCTGGTCGCTGATCTCGGCGCTGCGCGACCTCGGGATCGAAACCGTCGCGGTCGTGACGAAGAAGGCCACCTTCGAGGACGAGCGGAAGATCCGCGCGCTCCTGGGCCCGGATGTGCCGCCCGTCGAGAACGCCACCCCGGCGCACCTGGGGCGCCTGTGCCGCGAGCGTGGCGCCGACGTGCTCATCGCCGGCGGCCGCAACCAGTACCTCGCGATCAAGGAGGGGCTCCCCTTCGTCGACGTGAACCAGGAGCGGCACGACGCGTACGCCGGCTACGACGGCCTCGTCGCGCTCGCGCGGCGCATCCATCAGGCGATCGAGTTCTTCCGGCGCCAGCGCGAGGGAGCGCCGCCGGCTGCGCCTCGCGTCGCGCCGGCCGTCCGGCGCGATCTGAGCGTCACCCCGCTCAGGCACTCCCCGGCGCTCGGCGCCGCGATGGCGCTCCAGGGGATCGACCGGGCCGCCGTCCTCCACCACGGCGCGCAGGGGTGCACCTTCCTCGCGAAGGTGCTCCTGACAAAGCACTTCCGCGAGCCGATCACGCTCGTCTCGACGAAGGTCTTCGCCGAGGACCTGGTGCTCGGCGGCCCAGACGCGGTCACCCGCACGGTTGGCGATCTTGTAGCGCGCCAGCGCCCCGACCTCGTCGCGGCGCTCACCTCGGGTCTTTCGGAGGTCCGGGGCGACGACCTCGGCCCCGCCCTGCGGCAGGTCGACGCATACGGGGCCGTGGTCCTGCCGGTCTCCACCCCGGATTACGCCGGGGGACTGGAGGAAGGGTACGCTGCGGCAGTCCGGGCCCTGCTCACGCTGGCCGAGCG
Organism: bacterium; assembly: GCA_036524115.1. Classification (NCBI taxonomy): domain Bacteria; species bacterium. Next base: position 23,400 of record DATDCY010000155.1, read on the forward strand.
GGGCCCCGAGTCGCGCCGTCGCGTGAATATCCTCGCCGGGCCGGGCCTGACGCCCGCCGACGCCCGTGAGGTGCGCCGGATCGTCGGCGCCTTCGGGCTCGAAGCCACCATCCTTCCCGACCTCGGCGCGCTCGACGGGAGCCGCGAGGGCTTCTCGCCGCTGACGTCCGGCGGCACCCGACGTGCCGAGGTTCGCGCGATGGGCTCGGCGGCCTGCACGATTGCGCTCGGGGCGTCGTTGGCGCCGGCCGCGGCGGACCTGGCGCGGACCTGCGGCGTGCCCGCCGTTTCCGTCCCCCTGCCGATCGGGCTGGACGCGACCGACCGCTTCGTGGCCGCGCTCTCGGCCCTCTGCGGGCAGGAGGTTCCGGAGCGGCTCCGGCGCGAGAGGCGCGTGCTTGTCGACGGGATGCGGGACGCGATGACCGTCTTCGGAGGGCTGCGCGCGGCGCTCGCCCTGGAGACGGACGCCGCCGTCGCGGTCGCCTCGCTCTTCTCCGAGATGGGCGCGACCGTCACGCAAGCCGTGGTCCCGACCGCGGGGGCCGGGACCTTGGCCATCCGCGCCGCGCGCGTCGACGTCGGCGACTTCGCGGCGCTGCAGCCCGGGGCCGACCTCCTCGTGGCCGGCTCCCACGGCGAGCTGCCGGCGCGCGACATCGGCGCGGCGCACGCCCTCTGGGGCTTCCCCGTGTTCGAGCGCCTCGGCCACTGCCACCGCGTCAACGTCGGGTACCGCGGGACGCTGGCGCTGCTCAACGACCTTGGCAATACGTCGATCCGCGCGTCGGCGCAGATCCGGCAAGACAGCGGAACCTCTCAGAGGAAAAGCCTGGCTCGACCAGGGCGCGGGCGACAAGCCTGCTCCTCTGATCCGCGCTTGCGCGCCGACGTGGACAACACGCGAAAGGAGCGCACACCATGAAGGTTGCCTTTGCGACCACGGACGGCCTGCTCGTGGACGAGCACTTCGGCCGGGCCGGCCGTTTCGCCCTCTACGATTTCCGCGCCGACGGCTACGAGCGGCTCCCCGACATGGTGTTCACCGAGGGACGGGACGCGGCCGTCGAGGCCACGCGCGGCGCCGGCCTGGAGCACGACCGCGCCGTCGAAGCCAAGGTCGAGCGTCTCGGCGACTGCCGTCTCGTCTACCTCACGCAAGTCGGCGGGCCTTCGGCGGCGCGGCTCACCCGGCGCGGCGTCATGCCGGTCAAGGTTCCCGAGCGTACCGTCATCCCCGAGGCCGCCGAGCGCCTCATGGAGCAGATCAGAACGTCGCCACCGCCGTGGCTGCGCCGCGCGCTGGCCGACGAAGAGGCACGCACCGACAACCCGACAGGAGAAGGAGCAGCGCGATGAAGATGATCAGGGCCATCGTCCGACCGGAGAAGGAGCACGACGTCGTGCTCGCCCTCGAGGGGGCGGGCTTTCCCGCCATGACCAAGGCGCACGTCTTCGGGCGCGGCAAGCAGAAGGGACTCCAGGTCGGGCCGGTGCGCTACGACCTGCTCCCGAAGGTGCTGCTCCTGCTCGTGGTCAACGACGGCGACGTCGATACGGTGCTCGGGATCATCACCGACACCACGAAGACCGGCTTCATCGGGGATGGGAAGATCTTCGTCAGCGGCGTCGACCAGGCGGTGACCGTCCGCACCGGAGAAGGGCTGTGAGGGAGCTGCTCGCGGTCATCCGCCAGGAGAAGGTGGGCGAGACGCTGGACGCCCTCTCCGCGGTCGGCGTCGACTCGGTCACCGTCCACACCGTCCATGGCCGGGGCCGGCAGGGCGGGAACATCATGGAGGAGGTGGACCCGCTCATGCGCGGGAACGTCGAGTCGGTCTCGAAGATCTGGAAATTCCCGACGCCCTCGAGCATGGCCGGCGCCTCCACGCTGACCAAGCCCGTCTGCTGGGTGCCGAAGAGCCTGCTGGACATCGTCGTCTCCGAGGTCCCGGTCGAGACAGTTGTCGGGGCCGTCACGCGGGTCAACCGCACCGGCCGACCCGGCGACGGGAAGATCTTCCTGCTGCCGCTCGAGAACGCGGTGCGCATCCGCACCAACGAGCGCGGCGACGCCGCCATCGTGTAGCGAAGGCCGATAGTGGCCCATCTGCGGCGTTGGACTCCTCCCGCCTCCCTGCGGCGGCCACGAGGCCGCCTCAGTCGCCGGGTCGTCGTCCGCCTTGCACCTGGACCATTCTCGGCCTTCGCTCAAGCACAGGCGCGCAGATGAAGCGAACGAAGGAGGATGCCCTGCGGGCGCACCGTGCTCGCGCTGATCGAGAAGCCGTTCGCGGGCGAGGACGAGTATGGCGACGCGATGGGCAACAAGGTGATGTCGGTGGCGGACCGGGGCGACTGCATCGGCTGCGAGGCCTGCGCTCGCGCCTGCGCCAAGCGATGCCACACGCACGCCCCGGCGGCGTGAGGGGGAGCCATGGGCATGACACTGTCGGAAGGAAGCGCCGCAGCGGCGACCGTGACCAAGGACGTGAGCGTCATCGAGTTCCACCCCTGCTTCAATCGCGGGGCGCACACCAAGTACGGGCGGATCCACCTCCCGGTCGCCCCGCGGTGCAACGTGCGCTGCGGTTACTGCGTCAGGAAGTTCGACTGCGTCAACGAGTCGCGCCCCGGCGTCGCCTCCGTCGTGCTCACGCCGGAGGCGGCAATGCAACGGGTGCGGGCCGTCGTCGAGCGCGACGGCCGGCTCTCCGTGGTTGGCGTCGCGGGACCCGGGGACCCGCTGGCGAACGACGAGACGCTGCGCGCCCTGCGCCTCGTTCACGCCGAGTATCCGCAGGTCACGCTCTGCCTCTCGACGAACGGGCTGCTGCTCCCCGAACGGGTCGAAGAGCTGCGCCGTCTCGGGCGGCTGACGCTGACCGTCACGGTCAACGCCGTGCGCCCCGGGACCGCAGCGAGGATCTACCGGTGGGCGCGCCTCGACGGCGTGACGCTCCACGGCATCGACGCCGGCATGCTCATGGTCGAGCGGCAATGGGAGGGGCTCCGACGCGCGGACGAGGCGGGCATCGTCACCAAGCTCAACAGCGTCCTGATCCCCGGGGTCAACGACGCCGAGATCCCCCTGATCGCGCAACGGGCCGCCGGTCTCGGCGTCCACGTCATGAACCTCACGCCGCTCATCCCCCAGGGCGACTTCGCCGGGGTGATGCCGCCGACGCCTGCTGACATTCACGCCATGCGCGAACGCTGTGCCCCGTTCCTGCCGCTCATCAACCACTGTCGCCAGTGCCGGTCCGACGCCTGCGGGATGCTCGGGGAGGACCGGGACATGGAGACCGAGACGCTCCTCGCACGCGTCGGCGAGGAGTACTGCGACACCGTATAGACCGCCGGAAAGGAAGATCATCATGAAAACGGCTGCCGCCCTGCTGCTTGCGGTGTTCGCGCTGACCGTGGCCCGTCCTGCGTCCGCCGCCGACCCCGCCCTCGTCTCCGCGGCGCTCAGTCTCAAGGCCGCCTTCACCGAGATCGGCGCCCTTGTCGCCTCGGCCGCCGGGGGGCCGCCCGCATTCAACTTCGGCGCTTCGGGGGACCTCGTGGCGCAGATCCGCGGGGGCGCCCCCGTCGACGTCTTCGCCTCGGCTTCCCCCAAGGACATGGACGATCTTGAAAGGTCCGGCATGCTCCGGCCAGGGAGCCGCGTCGACTTCGCGGCCAACGAGCTGGTGCTGGTCGTCCCCGCTGGCGCGGGCGGGCGGATCGCGAGGCTTGCCGATCTCGCCGCTGCGGGCGTCGCCCGGGTGGCCGTTGGCAACGCCGCCACGGTCCCCGCGGGACGCTATGCCGCCGAGGTTCTCGCGAGCGCCGGTTTGACCGCCGCGCTGCAGCCGAAGCTTGTCCCGGCCGAGAACGTGCGCCAGATCCTGGAATGGGTTGCCCGGGGCGACGTCGACGCCGGGATGGTCTATGCGACGGACGCGATGACGAGGCCGGGCGACGTCAGCGTCGCCGCCACGGCGCCGGCGGACAGCCACCAGCCGATCGTGTACCCGGTCGCGCTTCTTGCGTCCGCCCCGCGCCCGGACGCCGGCCGGGCCTTCATCGCCGCGGTGCTCTCTCCGGCCGGCCGGGCCGTCCTCGCCCGCCACGGCTTCAAGCCCGCGGTCGAGACCAGGTAACGGCCCCAGCGCAACACCGGGGGAGAGGCCATGCTCGACCACGCAGCGCTCTCGGCCCTCGCGCTCTCGCTGCGGGTCGCCGCCATCGCGACGGCCCTGGTGGCGCTCGCCGGCATCCCGGCCGGCTACCTCCTCGGCCGTCGCCGATTTCCCGGCCGCGAGCTGCTCGACGCTGCGATCACGCTGCCGCTGGTCCTGCCCCCCACCGTGGTCGGCTACTACCTCATCCTGCTCCTCGGCCGCAACGGGCTTCTTGGCGGCCCACTGCACCGCTGGACGGGCTGGAGCGTGATGTTCACCTGGGAGGCCGCCGTCGTCGCTTCCTTCGTCGTCGCGCTCCCGTTCATGATCAAGACGAGCCGGGCTGCGGTCGAGGCGGTCGACCCCATGTTCGTCGACGCGTCCCGAACCCTCGGCCACTCCGAGTTGTGGACGGCGTTGAGGGTGACCCTCCCGCTCGCGCGGCGTGGCATCGCGGCCGGCGCGATCCTGGCGTTCGCGCGGGCCATGGGGGAGTTCGGCGCGACCCTCATGCTCGCGGGGAATATCCCGGGACGCACGAGCACCATGCCGCTGGCGATCTACGGCGCGGTTGCGGGCGGCGAATGGGGCCATGCCCACGCGCTCGTGGCGCTCTTCACGGGGATCTCGGCGCTGGCGCTCTTCGGGGCCAACTGGCTGGTGCGGGGCGCAGCGTGAGCGGCCTCACCGTTTCGCTGCGGGCGCGCCTCGACGGCTTCGCGCTGGCCGTCGACTGGTCGATCGGCGACGAACTGGCGGTGCTCTTTGGGCCGTCCGGCTCCGGCAAGTCGCTGACGCTGCGGATGATCGCGGGCCTTGCCCGGCCGGAGGCAGGGCGGATTGCCGCCGGGGGGCGCGTCCTCTTGGACACCGCAACCGGCGTGGATCTGCGGCCGCAGGAGCGCTCCGTGGGCTTCGTCTTCCAGGATCTCGCCCTCTTCCCGCACATGAGCGTGCTGGAGAACGTCCAGTACGGTGGCCACGGCCTGCCGGCCGCGGAGCGCGTCGAAAGAGCAGGCGCTCTGATCGGTCGCTTCGGCCTCGCCGGTCTCGAGCGCAGGCGCCCCGCGGAGATCTCAGGCGGCCAGCGCCAGCGGGTGGCGCTCGCCCGCGCGCTGGTGCGCCGCCCGCAGCTGCTCCTGCTCGATGAGCCGTTCTCGGCGCTCGACCTTGCCCTCCGGCGCGACCTTGGCACGCTGTTGCGGATGGTCCAGCGGCGCGAGGGCGTGCCCACGGTCCTCGTGACCCACGACCCGGCTGAGGCCCGGGCGCTGGCCGACCGGATCATCCCCTACGAGCGAGGCCGCGCCGTGCACTCCGGGACGGCTCGGGCACCGGCCGCCTGAGCGCCGCGCGGGCTGCCGCTCGCCCTGGTGCTCTTCATGACGCCCGGGCTGGCCTTCTCCTCCGGGGGGCTGGTGCGTCGGAAGACATCCTCTCCGTCCTCATGCAGTACTTCATCCTCGTCTGGGTCGTCGGCGTCCAGTGGGCCCTCTTCGGCTACAGCCTGTCGTTCGGCCCCGACGTGAGGAGCCTGATCGGCGGCCTCGACTGGTTCGGGCTCAAGGGCGTGAGGCTCGAGCCCTTCAAGGACTACGCGGCCACGGTGCCGCGCCAGGCCTTCATGGTCTTCCCGATGATGTTCGCCGCCCGACGGTGCTCGGCGTCATCACCGGCGCGGTCGCCGGGCTGGTCGCGATCGCTCCGGCCTCCGGTCTCGTGAATCCCGTCGGCGCGATCTGGATCGGCATCGGCGCCGCCGGTCTCTGCTACCTGTCGGCGGTGGTGATGGTCCGCGCTCTACGGCACCGTCACCCGGGGCTTCAAGCCGATCTTCGCGGCCCGCCGGGCGAACCGCCGGTCATCGAAGGAGGCCATGGAATCACATTCCCGATAGCTGGCATGGTGCAGGGCGTCCGCGAAGTCCAGGCCTGCCGCGCAGTGCGAGAGGGCGAGAGCCACCGTTTCACGATCCTCGACGGTCACGTGCGGCAAAGACAGCAGATGACGCAGGACCTTCAGGATGTCCTTCGCCGGCAGCTCGTAGTAGCCGCGCATGACAAACTCGAATTCCAGCACGACGGTCTTGGCGACCAACAGCGGCTCGCCGGCGTCGACGAGGCGAGCGGCCGCCTGGTGCTGTCGGGCAGCCTCGGCATCCGACTCGTCCGCGACGTAATAGCGGGCGAGGACGTTCGTGTCGAGCCCGATCATGGCTTGAGCAGGCTCGCGGGATCGAAGTCGGCCGGGACCGTCCGTCGCCTGCTCCTGACCATGGCGAAGCCGCTCCTCGACTCTTCCACCGGCGCGCCCTTCACGCGGAATTCCGCGTGGTCGCCCACGACCGAAAACTCGATCCGCGAGCCCTGACGGATTCCCAGCCGCTGCCGGAGCGCCTTCGGGATCGTCACCTGCCCCTTGCTCGTCACCAGTGTCGTTTCCATGGTCTTCTCCCCACCGCAGCTGCCGGTGTCGTGACAAGTAATACTTGGTAAGAATATCACTCCACGCCTGCCGCGCGCAATGACCGCTCTTCCGGCCGGTAACGTTGCAGCAACGTCCGCGGCGATGGAATTCGTACCGTCCGCCCATCCTTTTCCTGAAGATCAGACCGATCGGTCGCGCGCAGCGGACAGTTCGGCGAAGCGCCCGGGTCTCCTTTTTCTAAATGGCTCGCAATATCAAGTTGTTCGGCCAAGCCTCGCATCGGGTACGCATCTTGCGAACAAGGTACGGCATGCAGCGCAAATCCAACGAATGCGTAGGAACACTACCTCGGGAGGCCGCATGAGACTCCGTTTCTTCAAGGTCCCGCTCTTCTTCCTGGTGCTCTTCCTGCTGTCCGTCGTGCTCGCGACGGTCGTCGCGGCCGCCGAGGCTGCGCCGCCCCCGGCCGTCGACGCCGGCGACACGGCCTGGGTGCTCATCTCTGCGGCGCTCGTCCTCTTCATGACGCCGGGGCTGGCGTTCTTCTACGGGGGACTGGTGCGGCGCAAGAACATCCTGTCGATCCTCATGCAGTGCTTCATCCTCGTCTGCATCGTCAGCGTCCAGTGGGCGCTCTTCGGCTACAGCCTCGCCTTCGGCCCCGACGTCGGCGGCTGGATCGGCAGCCTGGGCTGGTTCGGCCTCAAGGGCGTCGGGCTCGATCCGCACCCCGGCTACGCCGCGACGATCCCGCACCAGGTCTTCATGGTCTTCCAGATGATGTTCGCGATCATCACGCCCGCGCTGATCCTCGGCGCCTTCGCCGAGCGCATGAAGTTCTCCGCCTTCTGTGTCTTCTCGCTGCTCTGGGCGACGCTCGTCTACGACCCCGTCTGCCACTGGGTCTGGGGGATCGGCGGCTTCCTGCGCGAGGCCGGGACGCTGGACTTTGCGGGGGGAATCGTCGTGCACGTCAACGCCGGCATGGCGGCGCTCGTGACAGCGCTCGTTCTCGGCAAGCGGATGGGGTATCCGGAGAACGTGGCGCCGCCGCACAATCTCCCCTTCGCGGTCCTCGGGACCGGGATCCTCTGGTTCGGCTGGTTCGGCTTCAACGCCGGCAGCGCGCTGGGCGCGGGCAGGGTCGCCGGCGCCGCCTTCCTGGCAACCCACCTCGCCGGCGCGGCAGCGGGCCTGACGTGGGCGCTCATCGAGTGGGTCGTCAACGAGCGTCCGACGATGCTCGGCCTCATCACCGGGGCGGTGGCCGGCCTGGCGGCGGTCACCCCGGCGGCGGGGTTCGTCCGGCCCCTCGGGGCCGTCTGGATCGGCATCGGCGCGGCGGCCGTCTGCTACGCCACGGCCGTGGTCATGAAGACGCGCCTCGGCTACGACGACACGCTCGACGCCTTCGGCGTGCACGGGGTCGGCGGCGTCTGGGGCACGCTCGCGGCGGGGCTCTTCGCGACGAAGGCCGTGAATCCGGCGGGAGCGGACGGGCTGTTCTACGGCAACCCGGCGCAGTTCTTCGTGCAGCTCAAGGCGGTGGCGCTCACCGCCGCCTGGTCGCTCGCCGCGACCTGGGTCCTGCTCAAGGCGGTGGACGCGGTCATGGGCCTGCGCGCCTCCGAGCACGAGGAGCGCGTCGGGCTCGACCTCACCGGGCACCGGGAGTCGGCATACACGCTCCTGGACTGAAAGGGCGGGCGGCGCGGGGCGGCGCTCGGCCCCTTCAGCCGAGCGCCACCCGCAGCGCGTTCCTCAACGTCTCGAGCGTGTAGGGTTTCTGGACGAAGCCCGCAAGGCCCCTGCCGGAGAACCGCCCCGCGATCTCCATCTCGTTGTACCCGCTCGAGACGACCACCCGCGCCTGCGGGTCGAGCGCGCGCAGCTCGCGGAAGGCCTGCTCGCCGTCCATCTGCGGCATCGTCAGATCGAGGAGCACGAGATCGGCGGGCCGCTCCCGGTAGCGTTCCAGCGCCTCGCACCCGTCCCGGGCGATCATGACCTCGAAGCCCAGCTCGCGGAGCATCTCCGTCCCGACGGCGCGCACGCTCTCCTCGTCGTCGACGAGCAGGGCGAGCCCGCGGCCGCGCCAGCCGTCTTCCCCCTGCGGGGCGGCGAGCAGCTCGGGCTGGCTGGCGCTGGCCGGGAGGAAGACCTTGAATGTCGTGCCCTTCGCCGGCTCGCTGTAGACCTTGATCGCGCCGCGGTGCCCGCGCACGATCCCGAGGACGGCGGCCATGCCGAGCCCGCGGCCGGTGAACTTCGTGGTGAAGAAGGGGTCGAAGATCCGCGCGACCGTTCCGCGGTCCATCCCGCAGCCGGTGTCGGCGACCTCGAGCGTGACGTAGAGGCCCTCGGGGAGTTCCTCGTCGACCCGCAGCTCGCGCAGGTACTCGCGGTTGCAGCGCAGGCAGCCGGTGCTGACGGCGATCACGCCGCTTCTCTCGCCGATCGCCTCCGAGGCGTTGATGACGAGGTTCATCAGGACCTGGCGGATCTGCGTCCGGTCGACGTCCACCGCCGGGAGGGGGCGCGCGGGCCGCAGGCGCAGCACCGCCTTCTTGGAGATCGAGACGCGCAGCATCTGCTCCATCTCCTCGACGAGCCGGTTGAGGTCCGTGGCCTCGGCCGTGAACGTGCCCTTGCCGGAGTAGGCGAGCATCTGCCGGGCGAGGTCCGCGGCCCGGCCCGCGGCGAGCTCGATCTGCCGCAGGTTCTCGGCGACGGGCGACTCCGGCGCCACGCGCAGCCGCGCCAGCCCCGCGTTGCCAAGCACCGACATGAGGATGTTGTTGAAGTCGTGGGCGATCCCCCCGGCGAGCACGCCGAGGCTCTCGAGCTTCTGCGCGTGCAGGACCTGCTGCTCGAGCTGGCGGCGCTGCTCGTCCGCCCGGCGCCGCTCGGTGATGTCCTGGATGGTGCCGAACATTCGGACGACGCGCCCGCCCTCGTCGCACTCGATGCGGCCGAGCCCGTGGACCCAGCGCACCTGCCCGTCGGCGGCGCGCTGGACGCGGTACTCGCGGTCGAACGGAACCCGGGCGCCGACGACCTGCTCCACGAGGTACGCGCGCATCGCCTCCCGGTCGTCGGGCTGGACGATGCGCAGCCAGCCGTCCATGTCCCTCGGGTCGGCGGCGCCGATGCCGAAGATCTCGTCGAGCATCGGCGAGCTGGTCCAGCGGTCGCCGGCCACGTCGTAGTCGTAGTGGCCGATCCGCGCGACCCGCTGTGACTCGGCGAGGCGCGCCTCGCTGTCGCGCAGCGCGCGCTCGGCCCGCGCGCGGTCGAGGCTCTTCCAGACCCCGTCCATCAGCAGGCGCAGCTGCAGGGCATCCCGCCCGGTGTAGTCCGACTCCCGGTTGGCCACGCCGACGACGGCGATGATGGACTCGCCGCGGAGCACGGGGACCGTGAGGTACCTGCGCAGGGCGACGTGTCCCTCGGGATAGCCCTTCTTCAGCGGGTGCTCCGCCTCGAAGTCGTTGATCAGTATCGGCCGGCGCTGGCGCACCGCCTCGCCCCAGATGCCGGTCCGGTCGAGCTCGTAGCAGGTCTTCGGCGAGGCGACGGCGCAGTCCGCCATGACGTCGCGCGACCAGGAGTTCAGGGTGAACACCCGCTTCCCCTCGTCGTAGCGATAGATGTAGCCGTACCGGCTGCCCGTGAGGGCGAGCGCCTCGTGGAGCGCGTGGTCCAGGAACGCCTGCTCGCTCTCCACGGGCTGCTGCGAAATGCGGTAGAGGCTCGCCAGGCGCGCCTCCTCCATGCGTTGCTCCTCCTCCAGGACCATCCCCAGGCCGCGCGCGGATGGCCGCGCCATTCTTACCTACCAGCTCCCCCGCGAAAGTCAAACGCCGCTTGCCCGGGCGCGGCTGGCACCCGCGCCCTTCAACTGAAGAGTCTGAGCACCGTCCGCACGAAGGCGTGGACGCCGGCCGCGGCGTCCGCCAGCGGGGGGAGCGAACCCCCATCCCCTCCGGCGGCTGCCCCGGCCCGGACCAGGGCGGCGTCGCGGGAGCGCCGCCGCTCCAGCTCCAGCTCCTCCGCCAGCCGCTCGGTCTTGCGTTGCTGGTCGAGGATCTGGCCCCCGGCCTTGCGCCACTCCAGCAGCCGCCGCAGCTCGCCGCTCTCGAGCCACATCCCGTGCTTCGGACACTGGTCGACGATGACCCCGCTGCGGGCGCCGAAGTTGACGCGGTTCATCGCCGTGCGGCAGACCGGGCAGGGGTAGTAGCGCGCCGCCGACGCCGCGTCGGGCCGCCCGCGCGCGATTTCCTCGAGGCGGGCCCGGTCCACCTGGAAGACGGCGGAGGTCGACTTCTCGAGGAGCGTCTCCACCTCGTTGGGGTCGAAGAACAGCGAGAGGCAGCGCTCGCAGCGCTCGATGTAGAACGTCCCGCCGAGCCGCAGGTCGATGGTCTGCATGGGCACGCCGCAGGCCGGGCAGATCCGCGGCGATGCGGGCACGCTCACCGTGAACTCGTGCACCCCCTGCAGATCGACGTCGTTGCGCCGCCCGCAGTAGCCGCAGAGCGCCACCCCGGGCGGCAGCGGCGCCGTGCACCACTGGCAGCGGGCCATCGTGACCGACCGACCGTTCCCCCGGCGCCCCCGGTGCGGGCGTCAGAGACGGTCGAGGATCTCCTTCCTCTTCGCGCGGTACTCCTCCTCGGTGACCAGGGAGGCCGCGCGCAACTTCTCCAGCTGCTCCAGCCGGGCCGCGGCGTCGCCCCCGCCCGGGGGGGCCGCGCCCGGCGCGCCGGTCACGGCCCCGGCCATCATCTGGCCGAAACCGACCCCTGCGCCGAGGCCGAGCCCGACGCCGGCGCCGCCGCCCTCGTTGCGCGCCGCCTCGCGCAGGCCCTCGAGCTGCTGGAGCCGGCCGAAGTCCAGCCCGGCGGCCAGGGCGCCCCTGGCCTCGGCGGAGAGGTCTGCGATGCGACCGATGCGCCGCACCGTGTCCGCGTCGAAGCCCGTCCCCTCGATGCGGAAGTCCGTGATCTCGAAGCCCAGCTGCGCGAACTCCGCCTGGAGCCGGCCCTGCATCCCGGCCGCGATCTCCTCGCGCTGCGCGTCGATGTCCGCATAGGAGTGCCGGGCCTCCGCGAGGTGGTCGCCCAGCGGCTGGACGATCCGGTCGTTCATCACCCGCCGGAAGTCCTCCACCGTGAAGACCGGCGCGCCGGCGACCACGTTCACGAAGAACCAGCGCGGGTCCTTGATGCGGAAGCTGTAGTTGCCGTAGGCGCTCAGGCCCACGGGGATGCCGTACTTCGGGTCCTCGTAGCGCACCGGCGACGCGGTGCCCCATTTCTGGTCGAGCACCTTCGCCATCCGGAAGTAGTGGATGCCCGCCTTGTGCTCGCTCGCGAAGAACTGCATGAACCTGCTGACCGTCGTCCAGAAGGGGACGTTCTCGGTCTTGAGGTCGACGAGGCACTCCTTCTCGATGACCGCCTCGACCCGCCCCTCGTAGACGAAGATGCAGCCCTGCCCCGGCCCGACGATGAGCTTCGAGGCGTTCTTGATCTCGTCCCCGTTGTCCGTCCACCGGACGAACAGCGTCTCCGGGGAGGGGTCCTGCCACTGGATCACCGAGCGCAGCTGCCGCCGCAGGCCGTCGATCATGGTCACCGTCGCCCTCCTCCTCTCCCCCGGGTCGCCGCGCCCGGGCGGGCCGCGCGGCCACGCGGGACCCGGCCCCCACTCTTACGGGATCGGGCGCTGCCCGTCAACACCGTCGCGCCGCCACGCCCTACCGGAACAGGCCCGCGCTGGCCCTCCGCGTGTCGACGGCCTCGTACTCCCCGCCGCGGAGCAGCACCACCAGGTTGTCGGCGGTCACGCGGCGACGAAAGCGCGTGAAACAGTCACCGACGTCCTCGGGCCGGTGGGCGTCGGAGCCGCCGGTGACCGGCAGCCCGAGCCGCCGCGCCGCCTCGATGGCGCGCCGGTTCAGTCCACCGGCGTTGCAGCCGTTGTGCCCCTCGACCGCCGTGATGCCGCGAAGCGCGAGGATGCAGTCGCCCAGCCCGGTCCCGCCGCCGCGGTAGGGGTGCGAGGGGATGACCGCGCCGCCCCGCTCGCCGACGAGCCGGACCAGTTCCGCCGCCGGCGCGTACGGCGCGCAGAGACGGTCGGTGTCGACCCCGAAGACGAGGCAGTGCCCTTCCGCGGTGGAGAACTCCACGCCGCGCACGACCAGCAGCGCGGCGCGGTAGCGCTCCCGCAACCCCTCGATGGGCTCGGAGACGCCGTAGGAGTAGTGCTCGGTGAACGCGATGCCCTGCAGCCCCCGCTCGATCGCCCGCGCGACGCACTCCTCGGGGTCGGCGGCGTTGTCGCCGCTCAGGTGCGTGTGCACGTGCAGGTCGATGGCGAAGCCGGGGGCGGCCATGGGCGAAACGAGACGTCACGCCGCCGCGGCCCCTCGGGAGCGCCGCGGCGGACGTCCATGCGGGACGCTACCCGGGCGGCCAGCCGAAGGAGCGGCCGGAGAGCACGTGCAGGTGCAGGTGGGGCACGATCTGGCCCGCCGGCCGGCCGTTGTTGATCACGAGGCGATAGCCGTTGCTCTCGAAGCGCAGCTCCTTCGCGACCTTCCGCGCCGCCTCGAACATGCGCGCGACGATGTCGCTGTCCTCCGCGCCGATCGCCTCGAGGTCGGTGATGTGCTTGAGCGGCACGATGAGCACGTGCACCGGGGCCTGCGGGTTGATGTCGTGGAACGCCAGGACGTGCTCGTCCTTGTGCAGAATGTAGGCGGGGAGCTTCCCGCGCGCGACCTTGCAGAATACGCACTCCTCCACGTCAGCCATCACGGTCCTCCGCTCGTGTTGTTCCCTGCCACCCGCCGCCCGGCCGGCGGCCACTTGACGCTCCGACCCTCCCTCAGACCCGGATCTGCTTGACCGACAGGACGTTCGGCAGCTTCTTCAGCCGCTCGATCACGGCCGCCGGGGCGGGGCTGTCGATGCTGACGACGGACATCGCGCGGCCGCCGGCGCTCTCGCGCCCGAACTGCATGCGGGCGATGTTGATGCCGCTCTCGCCCAGCAGCGTGCCGGTGCCGCCGATGACCCCCGGCTTGTCGTTGTTCATGAGCACGAGCATCTCGCCGTCGGGGACCGCCTCCATCGGGAAGTCGTCCACGCGGACGATCCGCGGCTCCTTGCGGCTGTTGAGCGTCCCCGCGACGGCAAGCTCCTTCCCGCCCGACTTGATCCGGATGGTGATCAGGCTCGTGTACTCCGTGCCGCCGGAGGAGGTCGAGACCTTGACCTCGATGCCGCGGTCCTTGGCGATCAGCGGCGCGTTGACGTAGTTGACGTTCTCCTCGAGGATCGGCGTCAGCAGGCCCTTGAGCGCGGCCAGCGTGATCGGCTCGAGCTTGAGGGCCGCGACCTCGCCGCTGTACTCGACGCGCACCTCGGTCAGCCCGCCGTCGCTCAACTGCGCCTGGAAGAGGCCCATCTTCTCGGCGAGTCCGATGTACGGCGCGAGCGCCGGGAGCTGGTCCGCCGGCACCGAGGGAACGTTGACCGCGTTGCGCACCGTGCCCTGCACGAGGTAGTCCACCACCTGCTCGGCCACGGCCGTCGCGACGTTCTCCTGCGCCTCGGCCGTCGAGGCGCCAAGATGCGGCGTCGCGATGAAGTTCTCCAGCGCCATCAGCGGGTGGTCAGGCGCGGGCGGCTCCTTCTCGAAGACGTCGAAGGCCGCCATCGCGACCTTGCCGCTCTTGAGCGCCTCGGCCAGCTCCGCCTCGTTGACGATGCCACCGCGCGCGCAGTTGATGATGCGCACGCCGTCCTTCATCTGGGCGATCGTCGCCGCGTTGATGAGGTTGGCGGTATCCTTGGTCTTCGGGGTGTGCAGCGTGATGAAGTCGGCGCGCTTCCAGATGGTCGGCAGGTCGGCCAGCTCGACGCCGAGCGCCCTGGCCTTCTCCGTGGAGATGAAGGGGTCGTAGGCCAGCACCTTCATGCCGAGCGCGGCGCAGCGGTTGGCGACGACGCTGCCGATCGCGCCGAGGCCGACGACGCCGAGGGTCTTGTCCCAGAGCTCGACGCCCTCGAACTTCTTCTTCTCCCACTTGCCGGCCTTCATCGAGGCGTAGGCCTGCGGGATCATGCGCGCGCAGGCGAACAGCATCCCGATGGTGTGCTCGGCGGTGGTGACGGTGTTGCCGCCGGGCGTGTTCATGACGACGATGCCCTTCTTCGTCGCCGCGGGAATGTCGACGTTGTCCAGGCCGCTGCCGGCCCGGCCGATGACCTTGAGCTTTCCGGCTTTTTCGAGGAGCCCCGCCGTGACCTTCGTCGCGGAGCGGATGATGAGGGCGTCGTAGCCGGGGATGAGCTGCTCGATCTCCTCCGCGGAGGTCTTGCTGCGGAAGTCGACCTCGAGCCCGGCCTTCTTGAGGATCTCCACCCCGCGGGGCGAGAGGTTGTCGCTGATGAGTACCTTCATGAGCCCTCCGTGCTGTGAAGAGATCCACGTGCCCGGCCGGCGCGGACCCCCGGCCGCACGTCACCCCATCCCCTGTCAAACGGAGGGATTTTCGGCCCCCCGGCCCCTCCTGTCAAGAAGAACCGGGGCGCCGGAAGACAGCGGTGGGGGCCCTCAGTTGGTGGGCTTGTGGATGGTCAGGATCTCGGCCTCCCGGAAGAGCCCGACGTGGGTCTCGCAGTTCGAGACGAACTTGCCGAGGTGCACGCCGATCTCGGAGAGCTTCGCCCGGATGACGGCCTGGTCGCCGATGCTCAGCTTGAGCCCCCCATCGACGTCGTTCGTCCGGAACAGCAGCATGTAGCACCCGCCCGGGTAGTTCCAGTCCTTGATCTCGATCCACGGCGGGTCCTGGCCCTGCGGCTTGTAGTAGTCCACGTCAGAGACGGTGATCGTCCCCTCGTACCACGTCCCCTCGGGCAGCCCGACCTCCTTCTGGGCCGATGTGGCGCGGATATCGGTGAATTTCTTGACAAAACCGCTCAGCGGGAGCGGGTTGGCCTTCTCCTGCGCGACCGCCGCGCCCCCGACCAGCCCGGCGACGACCAGCGCCACGACGGCGACCGTCCATTTCATCTCGCACCTCCGCCGACGGCTGGTTTGCGCCCGGTCCCGGCGGCCGTCCCGCGCGGGGCTGGCTCGCGCGCTACAAGGGCCCGACCGCGCTCCGCGGCACCTGGGGGTGGTGTCCGTGCCCGCCTCCGACGGCCTTCCACGCCCGCCCCAGCGCAACGATCGCGGCCGCAACGGCCAGGGACAGCGCCAGCAGCCCGACACCGGCGAGCATGCTGTTGAAGAGGGCCGGGCGGATCAGGACGACGAGGCCCAGGCCGAGCATCATCAGCCCGGAGACGAGCTTCATGACCCGCCCCTGCTCCTCGGTCAGCTTGCGCGCGCCGAGGGTGAACGAGAAGACGGCGACGACGCACGCGAGGGGGAGGACGTAGACGAGGTTGTAGATCCCGAGATAGAGGTAGTGCTCGGCCGGCGAGAGACGATTCAGGGTCAGAATCCTCGCGAAGACCATCGGGAACCCGGCGGTGCAGAGCAGTTCGTAGGTGTTCGCCGCGAGCGCGAGGAGCACGGTGCCGAGCACCAGCGCCGGAACCGACGACGCCTGGACTAGGCCGCGCATCCGCTCGAAGAGCCTGGGCTTCCGGCTCTCGGGGATTGTCATTGAGACCCCCCGTTTGAAGAAGAAGTAGTCCTTGATGTTGATGGCAGCGATGACGAGGACGACGACCCCGGCGGCCGTCGTGACCGCGCGCAGCTCCCCGAGGTGCAGGAAGAGGTTCAGCCACGCCGCCATGAAGACGAAGTAGACGAGGCCCGAGAACACGACGAACGTCCCGCCGACAAAGAACATCCGGCGGCGGGAGTGGGCGTGCACGAGGATGCCGAGCAACGAGAACAGCACGAAGAAGGCGCAGGGGTTGAAACTGTCCATGGCGCCGAGGACCACCGAGATGGTCACCAGGGGCAGGCGCGCGAGGTCGGTGGCGCCGACGAGGGGCAGATCCATGACGGTGCTGCCGGTCTCGGCGGGAGCGCCTCGTTCCCTGGCGAGCCGCGACGCCTCCTCGCCCCTGCCGGCAAGCAGCAGGGCGATCGGGTCCTCGCACCCGAGGGCGAGGCAGCGGCGCACGCGCTTCTCGATCGCCGCCCCCGTCTCGGCGTCGTCGTGGTAGCCGATGATCGGCTCGGTCGCGCCGATGAAGGTCACCGGGACGACGGTGACGTCGAACCCGTAGAGCCCGGCCGCACGTGCCAGCAGCGCGCCGTTCTTCTCGTCGAACTGCGCCTCGAAGAGCCGCACCTCCAGCTCCGGGATCTGCGCCGTGAGGCGCGTGAGGAAGGCCTTCTCGGCGCTGCAGGAGGAACAGCCTTCGGCATAGAAGAGGTAGACGGGAACCTTCGCGCCGGCCGGGCACACGACCGGGGCCGCCAGGAGGGCAAGGGACAGAAGACCGGTGACCGTTGCGCGAGCGCCCATGATCCACCTCATGACACCCACAGGTCCGTATATAATCTACGTCTTGGTGAAGCCACACGCTACCCGGTCGTGCCGCCGCCTCGCGGTCGCAGCCGCCCTCGCGATCGCCGCTCCCGCCTCGCTCTGTCGCGCGGCCGACGATCCGGACGAACTGGTGCGCCGGAGCCGGGAGCACCTCGAGGCCGGCAGGCTCCAGGATGCGACCGAGGACCTGGAACACGCGGCCGAGGCGCGCCCGGAGGACGCGGGCCTGCGCCTGGCGCTGGCGCGGGTGCTCTTTCTGCGCAATGACCTGCGCGGCGCGCGGCGCGCCGTCGACGAGGCCCTGGAGCTTGACCCCGGGAGCGGGCCGGCGCACGAGCTCTCCGGCGACCTCTACGATCGCGAGGGACTCCTCAACAAGGCCGTCGGCGAGTGGGAGACCGCGGCTGCCGCCGGGGGGTCGCACGCGCTGGCCGCGAAGATCGACCGGGCCCGCCGGGAGATGGCGGCGGAGGAGGGCATGGGCCGGGAGAGCGGCCGCCACTTCATTGTGCTCTACGAGCGCGACGTGCCCCAGGCGCTGGTGCGGGGCTTCTTCGGGTTCCTCGACCGGGCGTTCGATGTCCTGCACGACCGCCTCGGCGAGTACCCCCGCGGCGACATCACGGTCATCCTCTACTCGCGCGACGCGTTCCGCGACATCACGCGGATGCCGGATTGGGCGGGCGGGGCCTACGACGGCAAGATCCGCATTCCGGTCGGCGGGCTCTCGGACGTGGAGGAGGCCGCCGGCCTGCCCGGGATCCTCGTCCACGAGATGACCCACGCCTTCCTGCACCAGATGGCGCCGCAGGGGTTGCCGCTCTGGTTCAACGAGGGGATCGCCACCGCCTTCCAGGGGTGGGATGTGGCCGCGGCCCGGGCCTGGTTCGCCGCTCACGGGGACCAGGCCGAGCTGCTCACGACGCTCGACGACGTCGACCGGACGCTCAGGGGACGCGGCGGCAGCGTCACGGCCGGCTACGCCGCCGCCCGGCTGGCCGTCGCCGACCTCGAGGAGCTGCGGGGGTTCGGGGCCGTGCGCCGCATCGTGGCCGCGGTGGGCGAGGGCCGGCCCTTCGCGGAGGCCTTCCGCGACGAGACGCGCCTGGAGGTGGGCGAGTTCGAAGAGCGTTGGGCGAAGGGACTGCGCTGATGCGCGCGGACGGGAACATCGTCCTGATCGGCATGCCCGGCGCCGGGAAGAGCACCGTCGGCGTGCTCCTGGCCAAGCACCTCGGCCTCGACTTCGTGGACACGGATCTGCTCATTCAGCGGGCGGACGGGCGGCGCCTGCAGGAGATCGTCGACGAGGACGACTACCACGAACTGCGGCGGCTCGAGGAGGCGGCGATCCTCGGCATCGAGGCGCGCGGGGCCGTGATCGCCACCGGCGGCAGCGCCGTCTACAGCGCGCGGGCCATGGAGCACCTGCGCGGCCTGGGGACGATTGTCCACCTGCGGGCGAGCCTCCCGCTCCTGGCGTCGCGCATCGACGACTACGGCCGCCGGGGGATCGCCAACGCATCCGGCCAGACGCTCGCGGACATCTTCGCGGAGCGCACGCCGCTGTATGAGCG
This sequence comes from bacterium, assembly GCA_036524115.1. Lineage (NCBI taxonomy): Bacteria > bacterium. The sequence goes on from DATDCY010000155.1 coordinate 42,110, forward strand.
TCACGCCGACATCGCGGTGGATGTCGATGGCCGCCCTCCCGCGGCGATCGTCCGTGCGGTGGCCCGGGCGCTCCGCACTCGGGCGGCAGCGACCCGCCGCTGAGCGTCGCGGCCCTCCAGAGCGCAAGGCGCGGCCCGTCAAGGGCCGAATCCGAACCGATGTCCCCCCCGGGAGGCGAAGGCCTCTCGGCTGCGCAATTGGGGTCTTTTCCTCAGAGGATTCCCGCAACCTCGGTGCATACATTGAACTCAATGACGCCAGCCCCGGGTGTCATGGCCGCGGACGAGTGCCCCCGAGGCGCTCAGAGGACGTTTCTGCGGTTGTGAACCGCGGCGGGCGCACGCTCTTGCGGGAGGAGGTTCGCCGTGGGGATGAGAAGCGCTCTGCTGCTCTTGCTGCTGCTCCTGACGCCGTTGCTGTCCGCCGACGAGGCGCGCGCCGGGACCGAGGGGACGTCACGCACCTATCTACGCTCCTGGGAGTCCAACGACGATGAGCGCCACGCTCCCCTCGCAGAATTTCTCGAGTTCTCCTCCGCCCTCGGGAAGGGCGGTGCGTTCTCCCTGAACGTCGGCGGCTGGGGACGGGTCGACCTCGGCGAGGAGACGAACGGCGACACCACCAGGGGAGAACTGCAGTACGGGCATCTCGCATGGCACGGCGCCACCGGGAACCGTGTCGCGCGGCTCGGACGCCTCGAGGTCACGGGCGGGGTGGCGTTGGCCGAGCGGTTGGACGGCCTTTCGTTCGGTGGCGACCTTGCCGGCGGCTTGTCGGCCGCGGCGTACGTCGGCGTTCCCGTGGAGACCGACGACGACGGACGCGATGGCGATCTCATCTACGGCGCCCGCATCGCGCACCGGCGGTACGGACGCTGGGACGTCGGCGCCTCGTACCTCAAGGAACGGAATGACGGGGCGGACCTGCGCGAGGAAACGGGATTCGACATCTTCCTTCGCCCCTTCCGGATGGTGACGCTGGACGGAAGGTCTGCCTACAGCATCGATCAGTCGGCCTGGATGGAGCACCACTACCGGGTCAGCGTCGTCCCCCTCCCGGCCCTCACGCTCGGCGGGGAATACCAGGACGTGGACTACAAGGCCTTTTTCCGCGCCGCGGACGTCACCGCCTTCCTCCCGGCAAACCTCGCCGGCGAGGAGGGGATGCGCCTGGCGGGCGTCGAGGCGTCGTACGCATTCACGGTCGGCCTGACGGCCTCCGTCTCGTGGCGGGACTATGCCTACGACGTCGCGGGGGACGCCCAGGCGGCCGGTGCCGGACTGCGGTACGCGAGCGGCAGCCTGGGCGCCGGCCTCTCGTACAACCGGGTGGACGGGGACTCCCCGAACCTGCGCTACCGGGAGTATCGCGGTTACGGCACCTGGCGGCCGGGACGCTTCGACCTCGCGCTGGATCTCGGCAGCCAGCACTACGACGAGGCCATCGACGGCGAGGACGTCGGGACCACCGGGACCGTGGCCGTGGGCTTTGCGCTGCGCCCGGCGCTGCGCCTCGCGGCGGACCTCAGCTACACGGCGGACCCGTACTTCAGCAGTGACGTGCGGGGGATGATCAAGCTCGTCTACGGCTTCGCCGCCGGGCCGAAGCCATGAGGAGGTGCGCGATGAGACAACGACCTGCACGAATCCTCCGTGTCCTCGCGCTGCTCGTGGCGTTCGCCGCCCTCGGGGCCTGCGCGGCCGGCAAGAGTCTGCAGACCACCCACCCGGAAAAGGTCGAGGGCAGTCCCCGCTGCAGCGAATGCCACGACGACTGGCGGAACATCTACGACCACACGCCGGCGTTCGCCCGGGCACACGGCGCCCCGGCCTCGCGCGACCGCGACCTCTGCGGGAGCTGCCACCGGGCGTCCTTCTGCGCGGACTGCCACGCCTACCGCGACGAGATCGCTCCCGCCGAAAAGTACGCCGACGCCCCGGAGCGCATGATGCCGCACCCGCGCTCCTACGTCGCCCAGCACCGCATCGACGGACGTCTCAACCCGGCCGCCTGCTTCCGCTGCCACGGCCGCACGAGTGAAGCGAGGTGTCAGCAATGTCACCGCTAGCTGGAGTGGGCCGGTTGCGGCGCAGCCTCCCCTGGCTGCTCCTGCTCGTCGTGGCGGTCGCGGGCTGCAGCAAGTCGCGAAATGACGTGCTCTTCACGCCGGGGGTCGGTCATCCCGAGGACTGGATCGCCGACCACGGAAAGGCCTACCGGAAGGCCCCCGCGCGCTGCGTCGAGTGCCACGGGACGGACCTCAAGGGCGGGGTCTCCGCCGTGAGCTGCTTCAGCGCGAGTTTCAAGGGCACGGCCTGTCATCCGGGCGGTCCGGCCACGTTCATCCACCCGGAAGGCTGGGGTGCCTGGCAGCGGCACGGTGCCGCGGCCAAGGCCGCCCCGGGGCCCTCCGGCGGTTTCGCCTGGTGCGAGAGCTGCCACGGGACGGATTTCGCCGGCGGGATCGTCAACACGCCGTGCGCGCGCTGTCACGGGGTGCCCGCTCCCCACCCGCGCGCGCCGTGGCGCGGCGGTCCGCAGACGCACGCCACGACCAACACCGCCAACGCCCCGGTCTGCGCCCAGTGCCACCGCCACGCCGGCTCGGGCGGACAGCCGGGGTGCTTCAACGGCACCCTGTGCCACACCCAGCGCGGCGTGCACCCGGGAGGCTGGGGCGACCCCACGAGCCACGGGCCGGCCGCCAAGGGCCGGCCGGGGCCTTCCTCGGGCTTCCTCTTCTGCACGGGGTGCCACGGGTCCGACTACCGCGGGAACGGCGCGGGAGTTTCCTGCTTCCCCTGCCACGGGGTCGATGCCCCGCACCCGCCCTCGCCCTGGCGCGCCCGCTTCACCCACACCACCACCGACCAGGGCAACGCCCCGGTGTGTCTCGCCTGCCACCGCAACGCTCATCCGCCGGCCGGCGCGGCGCCCGGGTGCTTCAACAACACCCTGTGCCACCCCCACCCGCCAGGCTGGGCCAGTCCCGATCTGCACGGCGCCGGCGCCAAGGAACGGCCCAGCCCGACGCGGGGCTTCCCGGCCTGCCAGAGCTGCCACGGGAGGCTCTTCAGCGGGAGCGTGCCGGGGGGAAGCTGCTATCGGTCCGCCAGCTGCCACACGGCGCCGACGCCGCACTCGCCCGCCCCGTGGCGGCCGCCGGGACGGACGCACACGACCACGCAGGACGGGAACGCCGGGGTCTGCGGTCTCTGTCACCGCCGGCCCAGCGCGCCACCCAGTCTGCCGGACAACTGCTTCAACAACTCTCTGTGCCACACGCAACGGTGAGGGCCTGGCCTGACTAGGCAAAGGCGAAGGAGGAACCAGCATGAAAGCACTACGCGGTGGGAACAACAGACGACTCTGGGCCACAGCCGTGGCGACGGCGTTGCTGCTCGTCATCGGCGGGGTCGCCACTTCGCTCGCGGAAGCATCGACGCTGCGCGTCACCGTGAACGGCACGATCGCCCAGCGCCGCAGGGTCACCGTCCAGGTCGTGGGCAAGGACCTCGGGAGAACGGCGACGCGGGTCACGGGCGACACCGGGGTGGTGAGCTTCGCCGGCCTTCCCGGCGACACCTACACCGTGACACCGTCCCGGTACGGCTTTCGCTTCCAGCCCGCGGCGCGGCTCCTCGCCCTCGCCAACGGGGTGACCATGGCGACCACCTTTGTGGTGAGCCCGTTGCCCGCCGTCGGCAGCCTCGCGGTGAGCGAGACGGCGGTCAGCATGGCTCAGACCCTCTCCACGACCATTGTCGTGACCGCGCTCACGGGCGCGGGCGACGGGATCGCCGGGGCGCCGGTACATGCCGCAAGCTCCGCCCCCTACTACGTGAAGGTCACGCCCGCGGTCGCCACCACCGATGCCCTCGGGCGGGCCGTGTTCACGCTCACCGCCTTCGGCTCCCTGGCGTTCTCGAACCCGGCGCCGGAAGTGCAGCCGGTGGTTGCCACCGCGACGATCAACTTTGCGAGCGGGGGCTGGCGCGGAACCACGGTCAGGAGAGCCCAGACACTCGTGTCCGTCACCAGGGCCCTCGAGGGGGAGCTCTGGGTGACCTCGGGCCACGCGGACGCCAACGGCGAGCCCTTCAGCCACTGGGACAAGGACGGCGCGATACCGACGTCGTGCGCCCGCTGCCATAGCAAGCCCGGGTATCTGGAGTACGTCGCCACCGGCGCCATCGCGAACCCGGTGCCCGTCGGCACCGTCGTCGACTGCCTGCTCTGCCACGACCCGACTTCCTTCGCCCTCACACAGGTGACATTCCCCTCCGGGGTCACGGTGACCGGCCTCGGGCACGAGTCCATCTGCTCGACCTGCCATCAGGGGCGGGAGTCGAGCGTGAGCGTCGACCGCAGGCTCGCCGGCAAGCCCGAGGACACGATCGACACCTCCATCAGCTTCACCAACATCCACTACTTCGCCGCGGCGGCCACCATGTTCGGAGGCGTCGCCAAAGGCGGCTATCAGTACCCCGGCCAGGTCTACGACCAGCGCCTGCTGCACGTGTCCGCCGCGAACGTCTGCCAGGAGTGCCACAACCCGCACTCGCTCGCCCTGGACCTCCAGCTCTGCCGCACCTGCCACCCCGCGGCCGTCGACTACGCCGGCGTCAAGACCATCCGCATGGCCGGGTCGACCCAGGACTACGACGGGGACGGGAACGTCACCGAGGGGATGGCGGCCGAGCTCGCCGGTGTCGCGGCGAAGCTCTACGAAAAGATCCAGGAGTACGGCACGGCGCAGGGCTTCCCCATCGTGTACGACGCGGCCACGTACCCCTATTTCCTCTATGCCGCCGACCGCACCGGTTACAAGTCCTTCACGCCGCGGCTGCTGAAGGCCTGCTACAACTACCAGGTGTATCAGAAGGACCCCGGGACCCACGCGCACAATCCCAAGTACCTGGTGGAGATCATGTACGACTCCATCCAGAGCCTCGCTTCCTTCCTGCCGAGCGGTCCGGTGGCGGGCCTGGCGCGCAACGACCTCAACCACTTCGATGCCGCCAGCGAGGCCTTCCGTCACTGGGACAACGACGCCGACGGTCTTGTCGACGCGGCCTGCACGCGCTGCCACTCCGGGGAGGCGGGCTTCCGCTACTACATCGAAAACGGGTTCACGAACTCGCCGAATCCGCTGCCGCCGGCCTCACGCATGTCATGCGAGACCTGCCATACGGGAACGAACTTCGCATCGGCCCCGCCGCTGCGCCTCGTGTCGCAGGTGACCTTCCCGAGCCCGCCGACCGACCCGACGACCATCCTCAACGATCCCCTCAACCCCGACGAGTCCTTCATCTGCATCACCTGCCACCAGGGCCGGGAGTCCAAGAAGACGATCGACGTCGCCATCGGGACGATCGGTGACGACGTGATGGACCCCTCGCTGAAGTTCCTGAATGTGCACTACCTGTCGGCCGGCGCAAGCCTCTACGGCAAGCAGGCCGGCGTGGGGTACGAGTACCCGGGCATGACGTACGCCCTCAAGTTCAACCACTGGGGCGGTCAATCGGCGTGGTGCGCCTACTGCCATGACATCACGGCGACGCGGCACACCTTCCTGCCCCGCCTGACGCCGGTCTGCGCGAACTGTCACACGGAGATCACCGGCGGCGACATCGAGACGATCCGCCTCAACCGGCCGTACGACTACGACGGCGACGGGAACACCGCGGAGAAGCTGATCGACGAGATCCACGGACTGCGCGACGACCTCTATACCGCGATGCGCGGCTACGCCCGGACCACCCTCGGCTTCCCGATCGCCTACAGCCAGACCCAGTACCCGTACTTCTTCAACGACGCGAACGACAACGGCATCGTCGACCCGGGTGAAACCAGCTTCGATCACTGGACCCCGCGCCTTCTCAAGGGCGCGCACAACTTCCAGATGGCCTTCAAGGAGCCTGGCGACTGGGCCCACAACACGAACTACACCGCCCAGATCATGATCGATTCCATCCGCGATCTCAACGGAGGAGCCCCCGACAACTACCAGCGCCCGGTCGGCTTCTGATCGGCGCGGGGGAAACAATGGGGGCGGCCCGGACGGGCCGCCCCCTCTTTTTTTCAGCCCCGGGACGGCGTCCGGGGCTCATTCGCCAGGCTGCCGGGATGCCCGGCCGCGGGGCGGCCGTGTGCGGTCCGGCCTCAGGGGCTGACGTCGAAACTCTTGGACGCGCTCCAGCTCTTCCACGTGTCGAGGTAAGCGCGCACGCGCCAGGAATAGACGCCCGCAGCCACGACCAGCGAGGGGGTCGCGGTGCAAACGCCCGTCGCGCAGGCCGCTGTGCCGACGACCCTGTTGCAGAAAGGCGTGCCGCCCGCGGAGATCTCGACCTGGTACTTCGACGCGCCGGGGACCTTCGTCCAGCGGTAGGCCGGCGTCGGGTCGGCAATGGTTCCGCCCGGCGAGAGAGGCCTGGGCCGCTCCAGCTCGACGATCGCCCTCTTCAGGTTCGGGCGCGGCCCGATGTGCTGCGACGCAGGGAAACCCGGCGCATCCTGCTGCGGGCTGCCCGTGGAGGAGAGCAGGAAACGGACGCGCGCGGGCAGCAGGAGCGATCCCCGTTGCCGGGTGATGCCGCTGAGCAGCGCGGCGGCGCCGGCCACGATCGACGCTGCGCTCGAGGTGCCGGAGAAGGAATCCGAATACCACTGGTTCACGCCGGAGCCGGCATGGAGATCGCCGTACCCGGTCGTGACCACCCGGAATCCCCAGCCCTGGACGTCCACCCGCCTGCCGAAGCTGGAGTAACTCAGGCGGGAACGATCGTTCTGCGTGTACCCCGGCGGCGCCCCCGCGCCGACGATGATCGCACCGGAGTCGTTCGCCGTCGTGCCGAAGACTCCCAGGCAATTGGGCGAGTCCAGGTCCACTGCGCCGTTGCCAGCCGCCTGGACGACGATCCGCTTCCCGGCGGTCGCCGTCTTGATCGCGTCACGGACCGACCAGATCCACTCCAGCGGTCCATACCCGCTGCTGCACGCCGAGGTCTGCTGCTCAATCAGGATCACATCCCCGGGCGAGGTGGCCAGCCGCGCTGCGTTGATCGCGGCCGCTGGCGCGTACGGGCGGCAAGAGGTGTTCGGGCACGGGGAGGCGAACTTGAGCGAGGCCGCCGAGGCAATGCCGCGGACGCCGAGGCCGTTGGCGACCCCCGCCAGTTCGCCGAGGACAGCCGTGCCGTGGTCGGATCCCCAGCCCTGGTAGAAAACCCCGCTGATGAGCGGCACGGACGGCAGGTCCTCGTGGGCCGGATTGAAGCTGTACTCGACGTCCACGATCGTCACGCGACCACCGCTTCCGTCGGCTTTCGTCCAGGCGAAGGTGGCGTCGATGCCTTCGGGGGCGGTCTTGACGTAGCCCTGCAGCGTGCTGAAGTCAGGGGTGGATGTCTCGGCCATGCCGGCGAAGGGAGACATCCTGGCGATCCCTGGATCGCCCGGCGGCGGCGACGGCAGCGGCGCGGCGTAGGCGATCTCCACCTCGGGCAGGGCGTTGAGAGCGTCGATCAGCGACTCGATGTCGGCCCCCGGGGCAACCCTCAAGCGGTACCACAGGTTCAGGTCGGGCAGCTCCTCCCCGCCCAGTTCCTCGAGGGCGTGCCGCTCCCGTGCGATCTCCGCCTCTGGCTGGGGGAAGAGGCGCTCGACCGCCTCCACGGAGTGCGCTGACAGCACCGCGTGCACGCCGACGAGATCCCGCCCGTCGAGCGAGGTCAGACATCCCTCTCGAAGCCGGACTTGCCCGCCCTGGGCGAATTTGACCTCGATCGCCTCGCGCGACTGTCGCGCGAGGAGCCGGGTGTGCGCCGGCTTGGGCGGGGGCAGCCGCGCCCGCAGACCCGGGGCCGCCTCGGTGGCGCGGACCGGAGACGGGAGCGGCGCCAGGACAGCCACCCACAAGGCGACGATCGCGGCCGCCCCGCGGCGACCACTCGAGGCGCGGATGCCCTGCGCCCCACCGGGGGACGGTGCGCCGTGCTCAGCGAGCGCCGGCGCCACGGACGGCTACGCCTGGGCGAGGGTCGGCCGCGGGTAGAGGCCGGCGCCCTTGACGATCGGCTCCAGGGCGCTCTCCCACTCGATCGCCATCACGTGCACGCCCTTGACGTGCGGGATGTCGAGAACCTGCTTGATCAGCTCGATCGCGATCTTGATCCCCTCGGCCTCCTGCAGCTCCTTCATCTTCTTCTTGTCGTCGCCCGCGGCCTCCTTGGCCTTTGCCATGCGCGCGATCAGCTCGGGGGGCACCGAGATCCCGGAGACGGACGTGTCCATGTACTTGAGCATCATCGCGCTCTTGGGGACGATGATTCCCGCCAGCATCGCCGTGTGCTCGAAGCAGCCGAGGTCGGCGGCCTTCTTCATCTGCGAGCGGAAGAGCTCGACGTCGTAGATCCCCTGCGTCTGGATGAAGTCCGCGCCGGCCTTGACCTTCTTGAGCAGGTTGACCGGCCGGAAGTCCATCGGGTCGCCCAGCGGCGTCCAGGAGGCGCCGATGTGGAACTTCGGGGCGACCTGCAGCTTATCGCCGCCCTGCTGGAGGCCCTCGTCGCGCATCTTCTTGAGGATGCCGACGAGCTGGACCGTGTCGATGTCGTAGACGTTCTTCGCCCCCGGGTGCCCCATGAGCTTGCCGGCCTTGCCGAAGGACTGGTGGTCGCCGGCGATGCAGAGGCAGTTCTTGATGCCGAGCGCCGAGGCGCCGAGGAGATCGGCCTGCATCGCGATCCGGTTGCGGTCGCGGCAGGTCATCTGCATCACCGGCTCGAGGCCCTCGCGCGCGGCGACGACGGCCGCAGCGATGCTCGAGATGCGCACGACCGCGGTCTGGCAGTCCGTGATGTTCGCCGCGTCGCAGAAGCCCTTGAGCTGATGCGCCTTGTGGACGACCTCCGCCGGGTCCGCGGACATCGGCGGCCCGAGCTCGCCGGTGACCGCCGGCTGCCCGCTCGCGATGACTCTCTCGAGATTGCTCCCGCTCTTCGTCGTCATTTCTTCGCCTCCGCCTCCGCGGGAGCAGCGATGTGCTCCAGGACGATCTTCTTGGGCCCGCCGTCGCGGGCGGTCGACCAGTTGCGCGGCGGCTGGATCTCGGCGAGCCTGTCCAGCCGGCCGAGCTCCTTCATCCGCTCGACGATCAGGTACCAGGCGCAGTCGATGTCCTTGCTGACCTCGCACTTGCCCTGGTTGGTGCCGCCGCAGGGGCCGTTCATCAGCGACTTGGAGCAGCGCGCGATGGGGCAGATCCCGCCCGTCAGGTGCAGGATGCAGTTGCCGCAGCCGGCGCAGAGCTCGACGAAGACGCCCGCCGCCGGCACCGCGCCGTAGAACGAGGTGTTGATCCCCGGGAAGACCGGGACCTTGCCGATCAGCCCGGAGAGGAAGTTCACGCCCACGCCGCACGCGGTGGAGATGACCAGCTCGTACTCGCGCAGCTGCTCGAGGACGGGCTCGAAGTACTCCGGCTCGCACTGGCGCTGGACCGCCGTGAAGTCGGCCTGCAGCGCGACGCCCTCCTCCGTGGCCTTCATGCGGAGCATCGTGGCGAGGATCTCCGCCTCCTTGGCGCCCCCGGCGTGGCAGATCGCGACGCAGGTATTGCAGCCGATCACCATCACCTTCTTGAAGCCCTTGACCATCTCCCAGGTTTCCGGGAACGGTTTCTGCGACCCGACGATCATGACTGGCTCCCCTGGCACTGCTGTTTCAGTTGCGCCGCATGGATCGGCGTGGGCCCGAGGGCGCGCACCTTCTCCACGAACTCCGTGCAGATCTGCGCCCAGCGCGGGCCCATCGCCGCCGAGAGATTGAACATCTCCAGCCGGTCCGGGTCGATGCCGAGCTTCTTCAGGAGCGTCTTCACGTACTCGATCCTTCTCGCCGCGAACGCATTACCTTCCAGGTAATGGCATTGTCCCTTGAGTCAGCCGGCGACGAAGACGCCGTCGACCCCCCTCTCGAACGCCCGCAGCAGGTGCATGTGGTCGAGCTTGCCGGTGCAGGGCAGCCGGATGACCTTGACGTTCGGCGGGTACGACAGGCGCATCACGCCCGCCAGGTCCGCCGCCGCGAACGCGCAGTAGTGGCACGCGAACGCAATGACGTTGGGCTCCCAGCCGACCGGGACGGGCTGCTTCGCCTCGATCGAGGGGACCGCGGCCGGCGCCGCGGCCTCAGCGACAGTCGTCATACGCTCTCCTCCTACGCCTCGACGAGGCCGGGTTCCGATTCGGCCGCCGCGTCGATCATCGCGAAGATCTGGTCGTCGCGGAAGTTGTTCACCTGGAAGGCCTTCGCCGGGCAGATCCCGGCGCAGATGCCGCAGCCCATGCACTTGACCTCGTTGTGCGAGATCATCCCGTCCTTGTCGATGTACGGCGAGCCGAAGGGGCAGACCCGCAGGCACGAGAGGCAGGACATGCAGAGCGCGCGCTTGTGCTTGGCGATGATCCCCGAGACCGCGAGCCGCTCGTGCGAGAGCACGACGCCGGCGCGCCCGGCCGCGGCGAGGGCCTGGCCGATGGTCTCGTCGAGGTTCTTCGGCGCGTGCCCGAGGCCGCAGACGAAGAGTCCCTCGGAGGGGAAGTCGACCGGGCGCAGCTTCACGTGCGCCTCCAGGTAGTAGCCGTCGGGGTTGCGCGTGACCTTGTACATCGCGCCCACGGCGTCGGTCGTCGGGTGCGGGCGCAGCCCGGTGGAGAGCACCACGTGGTCCGCGGCGATCTCGACCTCGCGGTCCAGCATCGGGTCGAAGGCGCGCACCGTCAGCGGCCCCGCGCCCGCCTGCTCGACGACCGGCTTGCGCTCCACGTCGTAGCGCACGAAGAGCACGCCGAGCTCGCGCGCCTTGCGGTAGTAGTCCTCCCGCAGCCCGTACGTGCGCACGTCGCGGTAGAGGATGACCACCTGGGAGCGCGCGTTGGCCTCCTTGATGCGGATCGCGTTCTTGATCGCGTCCTGGCAGCAGACGCGCGAGCAGTACTGGTTCGGCTCCTCGCGCGAGCCCACGCACTGGATCATCACGTAGGAGCCCGACGGCGTCTCGCCCGCCGCGAGCTGCTGCTCGAGCGCGCGCTGGGTGATGACGCGGTCGCTCTTGCCGTAGAGGTACTCCGTCGGCTGGTACTCGACGCCGCCGGTGGCCAGCACGATCGCGCCGTGCTCGGCCGTCGCGCCGGTGGTCAGCGTCGTCACGTAGTTGCCGACGAACCCTTCCGTCTTCACGACCTCCGCGCCGAGGTGCACCGTGATCCGCGGGTGCGCCTTGACCGCCGCGATCCGGCCGGCGAGGAACGCCGGGACGTCGCCGCCCTCGAGCGTGTAGCGCAGGTTGCGGGCGAGACCACCGAGCTCCTTCTCCTTCTCCACGAGATGGACCGCGAAGCCCTGGTCGGCCAGCGAGAGCGCCGTGGTCATCCCGGCGACGCCGCCGCCAATGACCAGGCACGCGGGCGTGACGCCGACCGTCTCGCTCTGGAGCGGCTCCTGGAGGCGCGACTTCGCGATCGCCATCTTGACGATGCCCACCGCCTTCTTCGTCGCGGCCTCGGGCTGCGCCTTGTGGCACCACGAGCACTGCTCGCGGATGTCCGCCAGGTCGAAGAGGTACTTGTTGAGGCCCGCCTCGCGGATCGTCTCCTGGAAGAGCGGCTCGTGCGTCCGCGGCGTGCAGGAGGCGACGACGACGCGGTTGAGCTTCTGCTCCTCGATGATCTTCTTCATCGACTCCTGGTGGTCCTGGGAGCAGGCGTAGATCGCGTTGGTCGCGAAGACCACCCCCGGCTGGTGCTTCGCCGCCTCGACCACCTCGTCGATCTTGACCGTGGAGGAGATGTTGATGCCGCAGTGGCACACGAAGACGCCGATGCGCGGTTCCTGGCCGGTGACGTCGCGCTCGGGCGGCAGCTCCTTCTTCACGACCTCGGTGCCGCGCGCCTCGGAAAGCAGCGCCATCGCGCCGCCGGCCACCGCGCTGCCCTGGACCACCGTCTCCGGGATGTCCTTCGGGGCCTGGAACGTGCCGGCCACGAAGACGCCGGGCCGCGAGGTTTCGACGGGCGCGAACCCGGAGGTCTTCGCGAAACGATAGTCGGTGGCCTCGATGCCGCAGGCCGCAGCCAGCTGCACCGCGTCCTTGTGGGGCTGGAAGCCGATGGAGAGCACGACCATGTCGAACGTCTCGTCGACGAGCTCCCCGTTCTCGAGCGCGTGACGCAGCACGAGGTTGCCGGTCCCCGGCTCCTCGCGCACGCTCGAGACCATGGCGCGCTGGTACTTGACGCCGTACTCGTTCTTGGCGCGCTCGACGTACTTGTCGAAGTCCTTGCCGAAGGCGCGCATCTCCATGAAGAAGATCTTCGGCTCGATGTGCGCGTCGTGCTCCTTGGCGATGATCGCCTGCTTGGTCGCGTACATGCAGCAGACCGAGGAGCACCAGGGGTTCGCGTTGTGCGGGTCGCGCGAGCCGACGCACTGGATCCAGGCGACCTTCACCGGGTGCTTGCCGTCCGAGGGACGCTGCACCACCCCCTTGGAAGGACCGGAGGCCGAGAGGATGCGCTCGAACTGGATCGAGGTCACGACGTTCGGCCAGCGCCCGAGGCCCAGCTCGCCGCGCACGCGCCCGTCGTAGAGCTCGAGGCCGGGCGAGAGGATCACGGCGCCGACGTCCAGGTCGAACTGCTCCTCGTACGGAGCGTCGTGGACGATCGCCTTGGCGAGGCAGGCGTCCACGCAGTAGTAGCACTCGCAGCAGCCGGCGCAGTTGAGGCAGCGGCCGGCCTCGGCGAGCGCGACCGGCTCGGGGAAGCCCAGCTCGACCTCGCGGAAGT
>DATDCY010000156.1 GCA_036524115.1 bacterium
AGCCGGCCCCCGCGGCGGCCCCCGCTCCCGCAGCGGCCGCGCCCGCCCCGGCCGGCGGCGGCGAGCTCGACGCCGTGCGCAACCAGGCCATGGACGCCTTCAACAAGGAGGACTACCAGGCCTCCCGCGATCTGTGGAAGAAGATTCTCGAGAAGGCGCCGGACGACAAGCAGGCCAAGGAGATGCTCGAGACGACCGAGATGCTGCTGAACGCCCTCAAGTGACCGAAGGGTCGCTGGGGAAACGGGGAAGGGCTCGGCGCATGCGAAGCGTTTGGGTGGTCTTGTGCTGCCTTGTCGCGCTCGGCGCGACGGGGGCGTCCGCCGCGGACGGCGGGGGGGACGCCGACACCGAGCCGTCGCTCGAATACCGGCCGCCCAAGCCCGTCCTGCCCGAACCCAAGGGGCCGACGCCCGCCCCGCCGGTGACGGTGTTCCAGAGGTCCTTCGGCAGTTTCGGTATCGGCGGCGGATCGTTCGACGGGCCCCTCGACGCCGCCGTCGGCGGCAAGGGGAACGTCTTCGTGCTCGACGGCGGGAACACCAGGGTCCAGATGTTCACGGACCGGGACCGGTTCGTCCTCGAGTGGGGGAGCTACGGCACGGACGAAACTCGCGCCCAGTTCAGGAATCCCACGGGGATCGTGGTGGTTCCCGAATCCTGCTCCCGGATCGACCACGATGTCGTCCTCGTGATCGACACGGGCAACAACCGGATCCAGTGGTTCAAGGTCCCGTGCACGGGGGACCCGACGAAGCTGTCGAACCTCCCGGTGGGCGACGCCCGCTCGGTCTTCGCCACTTTCCAGGCGGACTTCGGCTACCTCGGCGACAAGACGGGTGGGATCTCGGACGGCAAGTTCAACCGGCCCGTGGATGTCGCCTTCGACGAGTGGGTCGGCACCACCATCGGGATGTGGGTCCTGGACGCGGGCAACGAGCGCATCCAGCACTTCACGCTGGACTTCAACACGCGCAAGGGGACCTTCGAGGCCAGTTTCGTCGAAAAGATCAACGACCTCTCCGGCTCCCGCGGCGACCTCAAGGGCCTGGTCTCGCTGGCGTGGTCGCACGAAGGGGCCTTCGACTACCTGTACCTCCTCGGCACGGGCTGCTCGATCCAGAAGTTCAAGCTGCAGAACATCCCGGTGCTCGACGCCGCCTGGCCGGCGGTGGCGCCCGAGAGCGATCTGTGCGTCCCGGCGCGGGTGCGCTACGACAGCAACAAGGAGTACGTCTACGTGCTGGACTCCGGCAACAGCCTGCTGTCGATCTTCCATCGTGGCGGGAACTTCATCGGCGCGATCCGGGGCGCCGACCGGCCCTTCAATAAGCCGGCGGGCGTGAACCTGACGCCGGACACGGGCACGTTCGTCGTCGCCGACACCGGCAACGACCTCGTGCAGAAGTTCACGCTGCGCTGACCGCCGGCGGACGGAGCGAGCCGTCCGGGCCGGGCCACGCATGGGAGGGGAGATGGCCACAGACCACAGGATGATCGTAGGCGCGGTGATGGGTGCGGCTTTCGTCGTGGCGGTGGCAGTGGCGGCGGCCGCGCCGGTCGCCGCCGAGGAACAGGGCTTCACCCCCGTCCCGGTGATCAAGGGGATCAAACAGCTTGAGTCAGGGAAGCCGGCGCCGGACTTCACGGTCAAGGACACGGCCGGCACGGTCTTCGACTTCGGCGTCGAGAAGACAAAGCGCGCCCACGTGCTCGTCTTCTGGTCGATCTTCTGCGAGCCCTGCCGCGAGGAGATGCCGGTCGTGGAGAAGCTCGCCAACGAGTACAAGCCCGCGGGGAACGTCGAGGTCCTCACCGTGAACATGGACGGCGCGCCGTTCCTCGACGGCATCAAGGGCTTCATCAAGCAGTACAAGTACTCCTTCCGGATCCTCCTCGACGAACTCGACGCCAAGGGGGAGAACTTTGCGATTGCCGATCCCTACCAGATCGCCGGCACCCCCGCCCTCATCCTCGTCGACGCGGAGGGGAGGATCGCCCAGAGCCACGTCGGGAGGATCAGCGAGGGCGACCTCAGGGCGATGATCACCGCCATGCTCGGGGCGAAGTAGACCGGGCTCATGTCAGGCGGGACCCCCCAGCTGCGCCGCGCCATCCAGGTCCTGTGCCTGTGCGCGGCGCTGCCGGCCCTGCTCGCCGCGCCCGAGGCCAGGGCGGCGAAGCTCGACGAGGGTCAGCGGGGGGTCGCGTTCAAGGGCACCGACTTCCTCACCGGTGCCGCGCTGGACCTGGAGAAGTCGCTCGGCAAGCGAGTGATCCTCCTGGACTTCGGGTCCATCTACTGCAGTTCCTGCATGGTGACGGTCCCGAACCTGATCAAGCTGCGCAAGCGCTACCCGGAGGAAGATCTCGCGATCTTCAACCTCTATCTCGACATCTACAACCCGCAGCGGGTCGTGAAGTTCTTCCGCGGGTTCGCCAGCGACATGCGGCTGAGTCTGCTCATCGACGACAAGCTGGCGATCAGCCGCGAGTATGGCGTCGACACGCTGCCGACGACCATCATCATCGACAAGGGCGGCGTCATCCGCCGGCGCATCGTCGGCTACACCGAGGCGGACGAGAAGGAGATCGACGGGGTCCTCGACCGGCTCATCAGCGAGCTGCCCGCCGCCGCGGCCCCGGGGGTGAGCAAGCGGGGCGAGGAGCCCTTCAACGTCTTCATCCCGGAGAGCTTCACGAAGACCCGCCAGGACCGGGTGTTCGTCGTCGGGTACATCGGCGGCGCGGGCTCGCGCGACGTCACGATCAAGCTCAACAACCTGCCCGAGCGGGTCGTCACCGCCAAGGACGGCGTCTTCCACTCGCTGGTGAGCCTCTCGCTGGCGATGAATCTCGTCGAGGTCCGCGGGGGCGACGCGGCCGGCGGGTCGCAGAGCCAGTCGGTGGTCATCTTCCGCGAGACCCCGCTGGGCGGGGACATCGTCTCGGACCTGCCGGAGTACCGCTTCCACCGCGAGGAGGACAAGAAGACCTGCAGGAAGTGCCACGCGCTGGAGCTCTCGCCGCAGGAGGCGGCAGGCGGCGGCCAGAGCGAGACCTGCAACGTCTGCCACGCCGGCCTCGCCAAGCGCATCTTCACCCACGGGCCGATCACCGTCGGCGGCTGCCTGCCCTGCCACGACTACCAGAGCTTCCCGAACCGCTACGAGCTGCGGACACAGGGCGCGGAACTCTGCTACACCTGCCACGACCGGGTCCGGGACGCGATCCGCGGGGCGACGTACCTGCACGGCCCGGTCGCCGCAGGCGTCTGCACGGTGTGCCACGATCCGCACGGCGCGAACGAGCGCTTCCTGCTCATGCGCAAGGGCGACCGCATGTGCATCAACTGCCACCAGGACATGCTCAAGGAGTTCGCGCTGCCCTACGTGCACCGGCCGATCGTCGACGGCAGCTGCACCGGCTGCCACGACCCGCACGGCGCCAAGTACCCGAAGATGCTCGTGCTCCCGCGCGAGCAGCTGTGCAACAAGTGCCACGACCTCTCGGCGCTGGCCCACATGCACAAGGTCGGGGTCCCCGCCCGCACCGCCTTTCCCGCCGGGACGCCGGTCGCGGCGGACGGGACCACCGTCTGCTACACCTGCCACTTTTTCCACGCCTCGAGCCAGCCCAAGCTCATCCGCGGGACGCAGGACGTCTGCGGCCTGGGCTGCCACAACGCACCCGCTGCCGGCGAAGAGGAGGGCGGCGGGGAATCCCCGGGGGAGGAGGGCTCGCAGTGAAGACCTTTACGGACAGCCTCGGTTTCCGTCTGACGCTCGCCTCCTACGCCGTCGTCGCCGTCTTCATGAGCGTGGCCGGCGTGACCGTCTACCGGGCCAGCAAGGACTCGATCAAGATGGGCGCGCTCTCGATGGTCTCGCGCATGGCGGAAGAGCTGGCGCTGACGCCCGAGGCGTCCCCCGCCGAACTCGGCGAGCGGCTGCTGCGCCTGAAGGTCCAGAAGTCGGGCTCGACGTGGATCATGGACCGGGAGGGGAACCTCCTCTACAACCCGGACCCGCAGTTCCATGAGGAGTACGTCGCCAAGAAGAAGAACTTCGGCAACATCCAGGTGGTGCTCCAGGTCGCGAAGCCGCGCGCGTCGGGGCAGGGGACCTTCAAGGAGAAGCTCGTCGACATCGCCCAGAAATACGAGGAGGGCTTCGGGACCTACAAGCAGTTCGGGGAGGAGCGCGTCCTGGCCTTCCGGAGCCTGCCGTCGCGGGGGCTGCTCATCGGCGTCGACGAGCCGGTCTCGAGCGCCAACTCGGAGCTCGAGCGCGTCAAGAAGTACATCTCGTACACGGCCCTGGTGAGCGCGCTGCTCATCATGGCCTTCAGCCTGCTCTCGATCCGCATCATCATCCGGCCCTACTACCGCGAGGTCGAGGACCTCAACGCCAGCCTGCAGCACTCCAACGCGCAGCTCGAGGAGTTCAACGCGCGCCTGGCGATCTCCAACCGCAACCTGACGACCGTGTACGAGGTCGGCCTCGGGCTGCGCCACAGCCTGGCGCTGCAGGACATCCTCGCGCTGATCGTCAACGGGGCGCACAAGGTCCTGGACGTCGACCGCATCGCCGTCTTCCTCCCGGCGGCCGGGGGCGGCGCGCTCGAGCTGCGCTACCAGGTCGGGGGCGCGCCGCCGGCGGGCAGCGTCCGCGTGCCGCTGTCGGCGCAGGGCGGGGCCCTCGCCGCCGCGTTCCAGCGCCGGGAGCCCGTCACCGTCGAGCAGGGCCAGCGGCTCCCGCCGAGCCTGCGCCTCGGGCAGCCGGCGGCGGACGAGCCCTTCCTGCGCTCGGCGGCGTTCGTGGTGATCCCGCTGGTCGTCAAGGACCGTGCCGTCGGCGTGGTCGCCATGGACAACAAGACGCGGCGCGTGGCGATCACGCCGGAGCAGGTGAACCTGCTCGGCATCTTCGCCAACCAGGCGGCGGTGGCCGTCGACAATGCGCGTCTCTACGAGCAGCTGCGCCAGAAGATCTCGGAGCTCGACGCGCGCGTCGACCAGCTCTCGATCCTGCACCAGATCGGCAACTCGATGCAGCGGGACATCACGCGCCAGGAGGCGCTCGGCTTCATCCTCCGCGGCATCCTGGAGGGCATCGGCTTCGGGCAGGCGGCGGTCGCGCTCGTCGACCGCGCGGCGGGCGTGCTGCGCGGGGAGCTGGCGCTCGGCGCGGCCGGCGACGTCCACGCCCTGTCGGTGCCGTTGACGGACGAGCGGAACCTGCTGGTCATGGCGCTGTCGCGCCGCCAGCCGGTCGGGATCGCCCACCAGCGGCAGGAGGCCCTGCTGGAGCTCGTCGGCGGGCCGCTGGAGGCCTCGGGCTGGACCGAGGGCTTCGGCGCGCCGGTGGAGGGCGCGCGGGGGGCGTACCTGGCGGTGCCCCTCATCGCCCGCGAGGAGGTCGTCGGAGTGATCGTCGTGGCGCGCACCGAGCCCCCGCTCATCCGCCGGCACGAGATCGAGCTGCTGCTGCTGTACGCGAACACGGCCGGGCTGACGGTGGAGCGCGCCGAACTCTATCAGCGCATGCACCAGAGCCTCGAGCAGCTCGAGGCGACCGACCACGTCACGCACCTCGCGACGCTGCGCCACGGGCGGCGCCTGGCGGACGGGGAGATCGGGCGCTGTGCGGCGGCGGGGCGGCCGTTCGCGGGGGCGATGATCGCCGTCGACGGCTTCGGCGAGTACAACGAGCGGTTCGGGTACGAGCTCGGGGACCGCAGCCTGGGCGAGATCGGCGAGATCATCAAGGGGGCGCTGCGCGGCGGCGACGTCGCGCTGCGGTACGGCGGGCGGCTGCTCGCGGTCATCCTCCCGGGCGCCGGGCGCGAGGAGGCGGCGGCGGTGGTCGCGAGGATCCGCGAGGGCGTCGCGCGGCACCGCTTCTCGGGCGGCGACGGCCGGCGCGATCAGCAGCTCACGCTCAGCGTGGGGCTCGGCGTCTGGGCGGCCGGGGCGCGCGCCGCGGATGGCGGCGAGGTCCTCGCGGCGCTGGTCGGCCACCTGCGCCGCGCGGAGGCGTCGGGCGGCAACGGGGTGTTCACGGCGGCAGGCTGAGACGGCGCGCCGGCCGTGGCCGGCGCGCGAGACGGGGAGAGACATGGCGAGAAAAGTCATCGCGAACACGCTGACCTTCGACGACGTCCTGCTTCTGCCGGCGCACTCCCGGGTGCTCCCGCGGGAGGTCAGCACCGCCGCGGACTTCTCCCGTGGCATCCGCATCAGCATCCCCATCGTCTCGGCGGCGATGGACACGGTCACCGAGGCCCGTCTGGCGATCGCGCTCGCGCAGGAGGGCGGCATCGGCATCGTGCACAAGAACCTCTCGCCGAGCATGCAGGCGCTCGAGGTCGACAAGGTCAAGCGCTCCGAGAGCGGCATGATCATCGACCCGATCACGATCACGCCCGAGCGGCCGATCAGCGAGGCGATGCAGCTGATGCGCGAGTACCGGATCTCCGGGGTGCCCGTCATCCAGGACGAGGGGCGCCGCCTCGTCGGCATCCTCACGAACCGCGACCTGCGCTTCGAGGAGAACCTGGAACGGCCGGTCTCCCTGCTCATGACGAAGGAGAACCTGGTCACGGTCAGCGGGCGGGTCACCCTGGAGAAGGCCAAGGACATCCTGCACCGCCACCGGATCGAGAAGCTGCCGGTAGTGGACCGCGCGGGCAAGCTCGTCGGCCTGATCACGATCAAGGACATCGAGAAGAATCTCAAGTACCCGAACGCCTGCAAGGACGGGCACGGGCGGCTGCGCGTGGGCGCCGCGGTCGGCGTGGGCCGCGACGCCCTGCAGCGCGCGGAGCGGCTGGTGGAGGCCGGCGCCGACGTCATCGTCGTCGACACGGCGCACGGGCACTCCCAGTCCGTGCTGGACACGGTGCGCCGGCTGCGCCGGGCGCACGGGCGGCGGGTGGAGCTCGTCGCGGGCAACATCGCCACCGGCGCGGCGGCGCGCGACCTGATCCGGGCCGGGGCGGACGCCGTGAAGGTCGGGATCGGCCCGGGGTCGATCTGCACGACCCGCGTCGTCGCCGGCGTCGGCGTGCCGCAGATCTCGGCGGTCATGGAGTGCGCGAAGGTGGCCCGCGCGGCGGGGGTGCCGGTCATCGCGGACGGCGGCATCAAGTACTCGGGGGACATCACCAAGGCCCTCGCGGCGGGCGCGAACACGGTCATGATCGGCTCGCTGTTCGCGGGGGTCGAGGAGAGTCCCGGCGAGAAGGTCCTCTACCAGGGGCGCAGCTACAAGGTCTACCGCGGCATGGGCTCGATCGGCGCGATGGCCGCCGGCAGCAAGGACCGCTACTTCCAGGAGGACGAGTACAGCGAGAAGAAGCTCGTTCCCGAGGGCGTCGAGGGCCGCGTCCCCTTCAAGGGCGCGCTCTCGGACAGCGTGCACCAGCTCGTCGGGGGGCTGCGCGCCGGCATGGGCTACACCGGCTGCGCGACGATCGGCGAGCTGTGGACGAAGGCGCGCTTCGTGCAGATGACGGCCGCCGGTCTGCGCGAGAGCCACGTGCACGACGTCGACGTCACCAAGGAAGCCCCGAACTACCGCCGCGACTGAGGCCGTGAGGCTCTTTTCCGCGCTGGCGGCGTTGCGCTCGCTCGTCTCTCCCTGCGGCGTACGGTCGTACGCCTCAGTCGTGACTCGTCGCGCGCCTTGCCAGCACGAAAAATAGCGCTCACGGCCTGGGAGACGTGAGAAGAACATGAAGACAGTGCATCGGCAGCCTTCGAAGACGAACCCCGCGGACCGGATCCACGCCGAGCGTATCCTCATCCTCGACTTCGGCTCGCAGTACACGCAGCTGATCGCCCGCCGCGTCCGCGAGGCCCGGGTCTACTGCGAGATCCTGCCCTGCACCGCGGACATCGAGGCGGTGCGGGCGTTCCGCCCGCGCGGGATCGTCCTCTCGGGCGGCCCGTCCTCGGTCTACGAGGAGGGGGCGCCGCTGGGACCGGCCGGCGTCTTCGACCTTGGCGTGCCGGTGCTCGGGATTTGCTACGGGATGCAGCTGCTCGCGCACCTGCTCGGCGGGGAGGTCGGCCGGGCGAGCGGTCGCGAGTACGGGCGCGCGCACCTGAAGGTGCTCCGCGCCGGCGATCTGTTCCACGGCTTCAGCGGTCGGGGCGCGGCGGGCCGGGTGGTCTGGATGAGCCACGGCGACCGCATCGAGCGCCTGCCGCCCGGGTTCGCGCCGATCGCGCGGACGGCGAACTCGCCGGTCGCGGCGATGGCCGACCCGAAGCGCCGCTTCTACGGCCTGCAGTTCCACCCCGAGGTGGTGCACACCCCGGGCGGCGCCGCGTTGCTGGAGAACTTCGTGCACCGGATCTGCGGCTGCAGCGGCTCGTGGGACATGCACTCGTTCGTCGACTACGCGGTCGGCACGATCCGCCGGCAGGTCGGCCCGCGCGGCCGCGTCGTCTGCGCGCTCTCGGGCGGCGTCGACTCCTCGGTGGTCGCGCTGCTCGTGCACCGCGCGATCGGCGAACGGCTGACCTGCATCTTCGTCGACAACGGCCTGCTGCGGCGCGGCGAGGCCGACCAGGTGGTGCGGACCTTCCGCGACCACTACCGTCTGAACCTGGACGCGGTGGATGCCTCGGCGCGCTTCCTGGGGAAACTCGCCGGCGTCACCGACCCGGAGCGCAAGCGCAAGATCATCGGCGAGGAGTTCATCCGCGTCTTCGAGGAGGAGGCGCGGCGCATCGGGAAGGTGGACTTCCTCGCGCAGGGCACGCTCTACCCGGACGTGATCGAGTCGGTGTCCTTCAAGGGCCCCTCGGCGGTGATCAAGAGCCACCACAACGTCGGCGGGCTGCCCGAGCGGATGCACCTGAAGCTGATCGAGCCGCTGCGCGAGCTGTTCAAGGACGAGGTCCGGGAGGTGGGCGTGGAGCTCGGGCTGCCCGAGCACATCATCCGCCGCCAGCCGTTCCCGGGGCCGGGGCTGGCCATCCGGGTGCTCGGCGAGGTCAACGCCCGCGACCTGGAGCTGCTGCGGGGCGCGGACGCGATCATCCAGGAGGAGGTCGAGGCCGCGGGCCTCACGCGCAAGCTCTGGCAGGCCTTCGCCGTGCTGCTGCCCGTGCGCTCGGTCGGGGTGATGGGCGATTCGCGGACTTACGAGAAGGCGGCGGTGCTGCGCGCGGTCAACAGCCTCGACGGCATGACGGCGGACTGGGCGAAGCTCCCCGACCGGCTCCTGCGGCGCATCTCGAACCGGATCATCAACGAGGTCAAGGGCATCAACCGCGTGGTCTTCGACATCTCCTCGAAGCCCCCCGCGACGATCGAGTGGGAGTGACCGCCCGCTCCTGACCGCGGGGCGCAAAGGCCGCCGTTCGATCCCTTGCCCCCGTGCCGGGCCCCGGCCCGGCGGCGCCTGTTCCCTTCCGTCTCGCCCTGGCGCCTTCGGTCCGCGCTCGCGCTCAGCGGCTGCTCGACTGTCAATGCGCCGGCCACACTCAGCCGACACAGCCTGCGGCCGGCGCATTATGACCGGTCACAGGCGCCCCCGGGCCGTGGCCCTGTTGAGGAGGCTGTGGACTATTGTCCATCACGATTGCCGGTGCTACGGTGCTTCCATCCAGCGGAACGAGGACGGCACGGGCGATAGAGATGGAAGAAGCGATGACCCTGCAATCCGCGCTTGGGAAGGCTTGCGGAAAAGGTATATGACGAGAGTCATTGTTGTTCTCGTGTCGGTATTTCTCGGTTTGACGTCGGTCGCTTACCTGGTCATTAGCCGGGATAATCCTCGTCTAATAGAGCTTACGGTGGGAACCGTTGTCCTGGGCATAGTCGTGGGGATCGTATCTTCCCTCGTGCATACTCTCGGCGACAGATGGTTCGAGAAGCATCGCGTCGCCGCGACGTTCTTGGGCCTGAGTGTGACCATGTTCTTCGTCGCCGTCTTGATCTTCGCGTCGAATGCGCCTCCTCGCATCAGTCGGAAGATCCCTGTAACTTACCTCGTGAGTACCCCGGCGAAGGAGCTTCCCCGGCGATTGGAATTTGGAGACCGCGTTGTTGACTTCTGCTACTCGGATGCGGTGCGCATATTTGGTGCTGGTATGGCGTCACGCCCGGATAGGGCGAAGCTCCTAGAGGAATTGGTCGACCAAGGCACGTTTCCATCGGCATCGGACGGCCACGTCTTCCGTGACCTGACAACGTTCTTGGTACCCTATTTCTTGGGCGAAGGCACTGGAGCCGGGGAACCGGAATTGGCCGCCTACTACAAGAAGTTGTGGCCGTTGGTTGGTATACCCGACGATCAGATAGCGGGGGACGCCCTCGCTCTTGAGGACATTGAGGGACCAATTAGGGAGAACATGTACTTTGGTGTTCAGAGTGCCTTCGGGGCACCCATCGCAATTAGGGTTCCGAAGGGGATGACGATTAGGCTGATACGGAATGATCTCTGGACCTCCACATATGTCCTGGAGAACAGATATCTCAAGGTTCGGATTGGCATTCGAAGCCTATATTCAAAGCCGATGTCCAATCAAAGCGGGTATCCGTATGTGTACATAGTGTCTGCACTATCGCCGATGTCTCCGTACGTGGACGGGCTGGAGCGCGAGTGGATGGGACCATTCATACCTTATGACACGATCATCTACTTCGACGTGGATTTTGATAGATTCTGGTACGGGTCGACGCAGATGAAATATTACGAAGAATGGGCAGAGAGCGTATTTTCTGTCCTGGACAAGAAGTTTGCCTGGGGACATCCCCCTCTCGTTGGCTCTAGATCGGCGTCCGGGCCTCCCCCACGTGCCGTGCAACCGTAGTGATGGGTTGTGCCGGTGCTCGCTCGAGAAGACGACCTGTTACTCCAGCTTGGCGGTACGGATGGTCCAGCGTCCGTGGCTTGAGCGGGGGCGGGGCGGTGACGGGCGGACGCATGTGGAGCGCGAGGGAACCTGGGCGTCCGGACCAGAGCGGCCCCGTCAGGGGCGAAACCTGTTGTCTGAGCCCCGCAGGGGCGAGTTACAGGTTTCGAGCGCAGGGCCGGACAGGCCCAGGTCGAGCGCGTAACTCAGCGGCCGCACGGCACCCCCCCGCCCCCGCGGCACGTCGGACAGGCTGCTGTCGAGCGCGCAACTCAGCGGCCGCCCTGGCCCGCGCCGCCGCCACCCCGCCTTGCCCCCCGCCAGCCTTTGTCGAAGACAAGAATGCCCGGCCGTGCGTGCGCACGACCGGGCACGGATCCTCGCTGTAGCGCGCTCTAGTACTTGCGGCCGGCGACGCCCTTCGTGGACTTGCTGACGACGCGGGCTTTCTCGTCGGGGCGCAGCGAGCGCACCGCGGCGCCGGCGCGCCACATCTCCGAGTCGCGGATCTCGGCCAGCTCCTTGCCAAGCTGCGCCTGGTAGTCGCGCCCGCCGCAGGCCTTGATCACGCGCTCGGCCTCCTTGCCGGAGGCGACGCGCTGGTACAGCTCCTTGAAGACGGGCAGGGTGGCCTTGCGGAACTTCGGCTTCCAGTCCAGGGCGCCGCGCTGCGCCGTGGCCGAGCAGTTCGAGTACATCCAGTCCATGCCCTTCTCGTCGACGAGCCGGATGAGGCTCTGCGTGAGCTCCTCGACCGTCTCGTTGAAGGCCTCGCTCGGCGAGTGATCGTGGGCGCGCAGCACCTCGTACTGCGCCTCCATGATCCCCGCCAGCGCGCCCATGAGCACGCCGCGCTCGCCCGTGAGGTCCGAGTTCGTTTCGTGCGGGAAGGTCGTCGGGAAGAGGTAGCCGGAGCCGATACCGATGCCGAGGGCGATGCAGCGCTCCTCGGCGCGCCCCGTGGCGTCCTGGTAGACGGCGTAGCTGGAGTTGATCCCGGCGCCGGAGAGGAAGTTGCGACGCACGCTCGTCCCCGAGCCCTTCGGCGCGACCATGATGACGTCGACGTCCTTCGGCGGCACGACGCCCGTCTTCTTGCGGTAGGTGATGGAGAAGCCGTGCGAGAAGTACAGGGCGTCGCCGGGCTTGAGGTTGCGCTCCACCGCGGGCCAGATCGCGCGCTGGGCCGCGTCCGACACCAGCATCTGGATCACCGTGCCGCGCCGGACGGCCTCCTCGACGTCGAAGAGGGTCTTCCCGGGGACCCAGCCGTCGGCGACCGCCCGGTCCCAGTCGCGCTTGAAGGACTTCGCCTGCCCGATGATGACCGGGAAGCCGTTGTCCTTGAGGTTCAGCGCCTGGGCGGGGCCCTGGACGCCGTAGCCGATGATCGCTATCGTCTCGCCCTTGAGGACCCGGCGCGCCTTCGCGAGCGGGAACTCCTTGCGGGTGACCACTTTCTCCTTCGTGCCGCCGAAATCAATGATCGCCATCTTGGCTCTCCCCCTGGTTGCCTAGGAAACGTGTCGGAATATTCTGCCCCCGCCGCCGCCCCCCGTCAATCCAGGGCGGCCGCGGTCGCGCCTCAGGGCTGGTCCGCGGGCGCGCGCTCGGGCTCTCCGCCGGCGGCGAGCATGCGGTTGATCGCCGAGAGGTACGCCCGGACGGAGGACTCGACGATGTCGGTCGAGGCCGCGCGCGCCGTGAACTCCCGGCCGTTGAAGCGCACCTTGATGCTCGCCTCGCCGAGCGCGTCCTTGCCCGAGGTGACCGCGCGGATCTGGTAGGACAGCAGCGTGCCGGTGACGCCCGTGATGCGGTCCACCGCGTGGTAGGCTGCGTCGACCGGCCCGTCGCCGGTGGCCGAGTCCTGCAGCTCGCGGTCGTCGCGCCGCAGCACGACCGTCGCCGTCGGGATCGAGCGCGTGCCGCTGGTGGTCGCCAGGTACTCGAGCGCCCAGGTCTCCGGGACGGTCGCGCCGATCTCCTGCTCGACCAGCGCGGCGATGTCGTCGTCGAAGATCTCCTTCTTCTTGTCGCAGAGGTCCTTGAAGCGCACGAACGCCCCGGCGAGCTGCTCCTTCGTCAGCCCGTACCCGAGCTCCTGCAGGCGCTTGGAGAAGGCGTGCTTCCCCGAGTGCTTGCCGAGCACGAGCTGGGCCTTGGTCAGCCCCACCGACTCGGGCGTCATGATCTCGTAGGTGCGCGCGTCCTTGAGCACCCCGTCCTGGTGGATCCCGGACTCGTGCGCGAAGGCGTTGCGGCCGACGATCGCCTTGTTCGGCTGCACGTCGATGCCGGTGATGCTCGCCAGCAGGCGGCTCGTGCGGGTGATCTCCTCCGTGCGGATCGCGGTCGTCGCGCCGAAGAGGGCGGGGCGCGTCTTGAGCGCCATCGCGATCTCCTCGAGGCTGGCGTTGCCGGCGCGCTCGCCGATGCCGTTGACGGTGCACTCGACCTGGCCGGCGCCGTTCTGGACGGCGGCCAGCGAGTTGGCGACGCCGAGGCCCAGGTCGTCGTGGCAGTGCACGGAGAGCACGGCGCGGCCGATGTTCGGGACGCGCTCGCGGATCGTGCGGATGAGCTCGCCGAACTCCGAGGGGATCGCGTAGCCGACGGTGTCCGGGATGTTCACGGTCGTCGCGCCGGCGTCGATCACCGCCTCGACGACGCGGCAGAGGTAGTCCCAGTCCGAGCGGAACGCGTCCTCGGCGGAGAACTCCACGTCCTTGGTGTGCCCCTTGGCGTGGCGGACCGCCTCGATCGCGCGGCGCAGGATCTCCTCGCGCGTGGTGTTGAACTTCTTCTGGATGTGGATGTCGCTGGTCGCGATGAAGGTGTGGATGCGCGGCCGCCGGGCGTGGCGCACCGCGTCCCAGCAGCGGTCGATGTCGCCGGGCACGGCGCGCGAGAGCCCGGCGATGACCGGGCCGCGCACCTCGCGCGCGATGGCGACCACGGCCTCGAAGTCCCCCTCGGAGGCCACGGGGAAGCCGGCCTCGATGACGTCGACGCCGAGGCGCGCCAGCTGCTTGGCCAGCGTGATCTTCTCGGCGATGTTCATCGAGAAGCCCGGCGACTGCTCGCCGTCGCGCAGCGTGGTGTCGAAGACCAGGACGCGGCGGCTCACGGCTGGCCCTCGCGCGGGTGGTGGTGGCGGTGCCCCTCGTCGGGGACGCGCACGGGGCGCTGCGGCCGCGACCCGCGGCGGCCGAGGACGAGGAGCACGAGCGGCTCGAGCAGCCCCGAGAGCAGGTAGAGCGCGGCGAGCGTGAACAGGGAGATCTGGGGGTGGATCGCCACGAGCGAGATGACGATGACCGCCGAGACGAGCAGGTAGAACGCCTTGTGGGGCCGGGTCTCGAGGTCCTTGAAGGAGCGGTAGCGGATGGTGCTGACCATGAGGAAGGACAGCAGGTAGGTCAGGAGCACGAAGACCGCGCCCGAGGTCTCGCGGCCCAGGGCGTTCAGGTGGCGGAAGAAGATGACGGTGACCGCGAGCGTGCCCCCGGCCATCGGGATCGGCAGGCCGGTGAACCAGCGCTTCTCCGTCGTGCCGACCTGGACGTTGAAGCGCGCCAGCCGCAGCGCGCCGCAGGCCACGAAGAGGAAGGCGGCCACCCAGCCGATCCGCGTGAAGGACTTGAGCTCGTAGATGTAGACCAGCAGCGCCGGCGCGACGCCGAAGGAGACGAGGTCGGCGAGCGAGTCGAACTCGACGCCGAAGCGGCTCGAGGTCCCGGTCATGCGGGCGATCTTCCCGTCGAGCCCGTCCATGAAGGCGGCGATGATGATCGCCGTGGCGGCGCGCTCGAAGTGCCCGCCCATGGCGGTCACGATCGCGTAGAAGCCGGCGAAGAGGTTGCCGGCGGTCAGCAGGTTCGGGAAGATGTAGGCACCCTTGTGCGGCGGCGGGCGGAGCGTCGTCTCGTTCATGCGGCGTCCCTCCAGCGGGCGATGATGTCCGAGCCTCCCCGCACGCGGTCGCCGATGCGCACGGCCGGGTCGGCCCCGGGGGGAAGGAACAGGTCGACGCGCGAGCCGAAGCGGATCATGCCGTAGCGCTCGCCGCGCTCGACGCGCTGCCCCGGCCGCAGCGAGCAGACGATGCGCCGGGCGATGAGGCCGGTGACCTGCACGAAGCGCACGTCCCCGCGGGGGGTGCGCACCGTGACGGAGGCCCGCGCGTTCTCCGTGGAGGCGGCGTGGTTCCAGGCGGCGAGGAACGTGCCCGCGTGGCGCGCGACCTCGACGACCTCGCCCGCCACCGGCGCGCGGTTGACGTGCACGTTGAAGACCGAGAGAAAGATGCTCACCTGCGTCCCCGCCGGGCCGGCCTCGACGACCACGACCTTGCCATCGGCCGGCGAGACGATCGCCGCGGGGTCGGCCGGGAGCGCGCGGACCGGGTCCCGGAAGAACCAGGTCACGAAGAGCGCGAGGGCGAGCGCGGCGGCGGCGGCCACCCGCCAGTGCAGCGCCGCCAGCACGGCGGCGACGGCGAAGCAGGGCAGGATGAGGGGCCAGCCCTCGGCGGCGATCGGGAGGCGCATCGGCGCGGTCCGGGACCCGTCGCTAGGCGCGGCCGTCGCGGGCGCGGCCGATGGCCACGCGGCCCGTGCGGACCACTTCCTTGATCCCGAGGGGCTGGAGGATCTCGAGGAGCGCCCCGATCTTGTTCTGGTCCCCGGTGACCTCGAGGGTGTAGGAGCGCGGGCTGACGTCGACCACCTTGCAGCGGAAGATGTCGACGATGCCGAGCAGCTCGGCGCGGTTCTCGGCCGTCGCGTTGACGCGCACCAGCGCCAGCTCCCGCTGCACGACGTCCTCGCCCGTGAAATCCGTGACCTTGATGACGTCGATGAGCTTGTTGAGCTGCTTGGTGATCTGCTCGACGATCTGGTCGTCGCCGCGGGTGACGATCGTCATGCGCGAGGCGCTCGGGTCCTGCGTCTCCGCGACGGTGAGGCTGTCGATGTTGAAGCCGCGCCCCGAGAAGAGCCCGGCCACGCGGGCGAGGACCCCGAACTTGTTCTCGACCAGGACCGAGATCGTGTGCCGTGTCGTCGTCATCGCCGCCGTCCCTAGATGAGGATCATCTTCTTGAGCGAGGCCCCCGCGGGGACCATCGGGTAGACGTTCTCCTCGGCGGCGACGCGCACGTCCACCATCACCGGGCCCGGCGTCGCGAACGCCTTCTCGAGGGTCGGGACGACCTCCTCGGGCTTCGTCGCCCGCAGCCCGGTCGCGCCGTAGGCCTCGGCGAGCCGCACGAAGTCCGGCGAGCAGCTCAGGCAGGTCGAGGAGTAGCGCTTCTCGTAGAAGAGCTGCTGCCACTGGCGCACCATGCCGAGGAAGCCGTTGTTGAGGATGACGACCTTCACGGGGAGGCGGTACTGCACCGCGGTCATCATCTCCTGGATGTTCATCTGGATGCTGCCGTCGCCGGCGACGTCCACGACGAGCCGGTCGGGGAACGCCACCTGGGCGCCGATCGCCGCCGGGAAGCCGAAGCCCATGGTGCCGAGGCCGCCGGAGGTGATGAACGAGCGCGGCCGGGAGAACTTGTAGAACTGCGCCGTCCACATCTGGTTCTGGCCGACCTCGGTGCAGACGATCGCCTCGCCGCGCGTGAGCTCCCAGATCTTCTCGACGACGTACTGGGGCTTGATGTCGCGCGTGTCCGTCCGGTAGGAGAGCGGCTGCTCGGCGTCCCAGGCGCGCGCCTGGGCGACCCAGGGGTCGTGCGCCGTCCGCAGGTCCGTCTTGTCGCCGCGCAGGTGCGGCAGCAGGTCGCGCAGCACGCTGCGCACGTCGCCGACGATCGGCAGGTGCGCCCGCACGTTCTTGGAGATCGAGGTCGGGTCGATGTCGACCTGGACGATCTTCGCGCCGGTCGCGAACTCGTCCACCTTGCCGGTCACGCGGTCGGAGAAGCGGGCGCCGAGCGCCAGGACGAGGTCGGCGTGGGAGATGGCCATGTTCGCCGCGTACGTTCCGTGCATGCCGACGAGGCCGAGGCTCAGCTCGTGCGTGCCGGGGAAGCCGCCGAGGCCCATGAGCGTGCAGGCGACCGGCGCGCGCGCGGCCTCGGCCAGCGCGAGGACCTCGACGGCCGCGTCGGAGCCGATGACGCCGCCGCCGACGAGGATCACCGGGCGCGAAGCCTCGGCGACCATCTCGGCGGCGCGCTGGATCTGCTTCGGGTGGCCCTTGTAGGTCGGGTTGTAGCTGCGCAGCTCGACCTTCTCGACCCACTGCGGCTCGGTCTTCGCCGTGAGCACGTCCTTCGGCAGGTCGATGAGCACCGGCCCCGGCCGGCCCGTCGTCGCGATGTAGAAGGCTTCCTGGACGGTCTGGGCCAGCTCGCGGACGTCCTTGACGAGGTAGCTGTGCTTGACGCAGGGGCGGGTGATGCCGACGATGTCCGCCTCCTGGAAGGCGTCGTTGCCGATGAGGTTCGTCGGGACCTGGCCGGTGAGCACCACGAGCGGGATCGAGTCCATGTAGGCCGTCGCGATGCCCGTCACGGCGTTCGTCGCGCCCGGGCCGGAGGTCACGAGGGCGACGCCGGGGCGGCCCGAGGCCCGGGCGAACCCGTCGGCCGCGTGGACGCCCCCCTGCTCGTGGCGCACGAACACGTGGCGCAGCGGGCTGGAGAAGAGCACGTCGTAGACCCCGAGGATCACCCCGCCCGGGTAACCGAAGAGATGGGTGACCTTCTCGCGGATGAGGCTCTCGACGAGGATCTCGGCGCCGGATTTCTTCATCGGACCGTCTTCCCGGCGTCAGCGGCCGCCGGCGGCGCGCACCAGCTCCATCATCTGGTCCTTGCCGGCGAGCTTGAGCTTCTGGAGGTTCTTGCGCTCGAGCTCCTGCGCAGGCGTGAGGTGGGGGACGCGATCCAGCTCGGCGATCTGTTGCTCGTAGCGCTGGTGGCGGGCCCAGAGCCGCTGGAACGCCTCGCTCTCCTTGAGCAGCCGCTGCACCACGGGGTCGTCGGTCACCATCGGTGTGTATCCCTCCGCGAGATCCGCATGCGACACTCTAGCGTAAAGGATGAACGGGTGTCAACGAAGCCCGTCGCGGAAGCCCTTGTCGTTGCATGACAATCCCCGATGGTCGCGCCCACCCGGGAGATCGGCGTCCGGGCCGCGCAGGTACGCGGGGAGCAGCGACTCGAGCTCGGTCGGACGGCCGGCACGCAGGGCCGCGAGCCCCGCGAGCGCGACGGTCGCGGCCCGCGGATGGTTCAGGTGCGCCGGCGCGAAGCGCAGCGGCGGCGACAGGCGCGCCTTGCGGACGGGCTCCGGCGGCTCCCCGAGGACCAGGCTCCCCGGCTGCAGCTCTCCCGCGATGTCGGCGAGGGGCACGAGCGCGTCGGGCGTCAGGCGCTTCGGCGCGTCACCGGCGGCGTCGAAGCGCGCGTGGAAGACCTCGCCGCGGCGCGCGCCCAGCACCACGGACACCGTGCCGCTCCCCGGCGGGGCGTTGGCGGCGAGCGCCTCGAGCGTGGATACGCCGAAGAGCGGGATGCCCCGGGCGAAGGCCAGACCCTTGGCCGCGGCCAGCCCCGTGCGCAGCCCGGTGAAGGAGCCGGGGCCGCGCGAGACCGCGACGGCAGCCAGATCCCCCGGGGACGGGGCGAACGCGTCGAGCAGCTCCCCGGCGGCGGGGATGATCCGCTCCGAGTGGCTCTCGCGGCCGAGCAGCGTGGTCTCGGCCAGCAGGCCGCCGTCGGCCGACACCAGGGCGACGCCGCCGAGGGCGGTCGCCGTCTCGATGCCGAGGACGAGGCCGCCCAAGATCAGGGCATCACGAACGCGTGCTGGGCCGGCCGCACCGAGAGGACGGGGCAGGGGGCCTTGCGCACGACCTTCTCCGCGGTGCTCCCGAAGATGATGTGCTCCATGCCGGAGCGCCCGTGCGTGCCGATGACGATGAGGTCCACGTCGTTGGCCTTGGCGTAGCGGATGATCTCCAGAAAGGGCATCCCGTGCAGGATCACGTGCTCCACCTGGAGGCCGGCGCGCTCGTCGGCGGGGATCAGCATCCTGATCTGGCGGCCGGCCTCGGTGGCCATCTCCTCGCCGAGCGCCTCGGGGGCCTCGACACGCGGAAGGCTGAGCCCCTCGGAGAAGATCGCCTCGTTCACGACGTGCATCAGCACGAGCTTCGCCTTGTACTCGCGGGCGAAGGACACGGCGTACGTGAGCGCCTCGAGGGAGGACTCCGAGAAATCCGTGGGGTAGAGGATCTTGCTGAGCTTGATCATGGCCGCCTCCTCATTCGTCGTCGAAGGTCGCGGATCTTCTCTTGGAGATTATTCTAGTCGAATCGGGCCGTTGTGGCTACCGGGTCAACCCACTTCGTTCAGGGGGCGTACGCGGAAGGCAACGCCGAGCTCCTCCTCCGCGACGTGCCGGCAGGCCTCGAGGTCGACGCCCGGCAGGGCCACCGCGCTCGCGGTCACCGACGGCACGTGGCGCCGCGCCTCGCGGATGAAGTCGGTGACGGCGGCGTACGCGGCCTCGCCCGCCTCCGGCCGGCAGACCCGCGCGTAGCCCGCGGCGTCCGGAGCGTTGAGGCTCACGGAGAGCGCATCGACGATGCCGTCCATCTCGGGGAGGATGTCGCGGCCGAGCAGCAGGCGCGCCTGCCCGTTGGTGTTGATCCGCACGCGTGCGCCGCGCCGCTTGAGTTCCCGCGCCACCTCGCGCACGACGTCCCAGCGCAGCAGCGGCTCGCCGAAGCCGCAGAAGACGACCTCGTCGTAGCCCGAGACGTCGCCGGCGGCCGCGAGCAGCTCCGCGGCGGTGGGGTCGCGCTCGAGCGCCAGGTCGTGTCCCTTGACCACGGGCCGGGTCTCACGCGTGCAGAAGACGCAGCGGTTGCTGCAGCGGGCCGTGACGTTGAGGTAGAGCGAGGTGCGGATCGCGTAGGCGATCGCCGGGGCGTCCGGCGGGCAGGGCAGGGCGAAGAGCGCGCAGGCGTTGCGGCTGGTGATCCGGCCCACGTCGCGGACGGCGAGTCCCTTGGTCGCGGCCAGCGCCGCCGCCGTCTCGGCGACGAACGCCGGCTCGTTGCGGCGGCCGCGGCGTGACTGCGGCGCGAGGTACGGCGCGTCGGTCTCGACGACCATGCGCTCGATCGGGATGCCGCGGGCGACCTCGGGGAGGCGGGATTTCGGATACGTGAAAGGGCCGGCGATCGAGATCTGGAAGCCGAGCGCCAGGGCGCGCGCGGCGTCCGCGGCCGACCCCGAGAAGCAGTGGAAGACCCCGCCGGCCTCGCCGGCGCCCTCGCGCTCGAGGACGGCGAAGGTGTCGGCGGCCGCGTCGCGCGAGTGCACGACCAGCGGCTTGCGCAGGCGGCGCGCGAGGGCGATGTGCCGCGCGAAGAGCTCCCGCTGCAGATCGCGCGGGGAGCGGTCGCGGTAGTAGTCGAGCCCGGCCTCGCCGACCGCGACCACCCGCGGGTCCTCGGCGAGTCGCGCCAGCTCGTCCCACGCGGCGTCGGTGACCGCGGCGGCGTCGTGCGGGTGGACGCCGGCGGTGACGCTGACGAAGCCGGCGTTCGCGGACGCGATCTCGAGGCTGCGCCGCAGCGAGGGCAGGTCGGTCGAGACGCTGACGATATGGGCGAGCCCGGCCTCCCGCGCCCGCTCCAGCACCGCCGCGAGGTCGCCGGCGAACTCCGGCATGTCGAGGTGGGCGTGCGTGTCGATCAGCACGGAAACGGCCTGCTACGCCTCGATCCGCGGAAACAAGGGGCCGGAGGGGCGGACCTGCGTCCCCGGCGGCAGCAGGTCCCAGCCTTCGGGCTCCACCGCCGCCGGGGTGCCGTCGAGGCCGAGGTCGCGCCAGATGCGCTCGGCGGTCGCCGGCAGGAACGGCCAGACGAGGACGGCGGCCGCGCGCAGCGCCTCGAGCAGCCCGCGCAGGCAGCGGTCCAGCCGGGCGGCCGCCCCGGGGTCCTTCGCGAGCGCCCACGGCTTCTCGTCGTCCACGAACTTGTTGGCCTGCCCGA
The DNA here is from genome assembly GCA_036524115.1 of bacterium. NCBI lineage: Bacteria > bacterium. Next base: position 20,903 of record DATDCY010000156.1, read on the forward strand.
TCAGCCCCCAGATCGCGGTGAGGGCCGCGTGGGGCGCGATGCGCTCGACGGCAACCTGCACGGCCCTGGCCGCCTCCTGCGCGGCGCCGGCCAGGGGCGTCTCGCCGGAGCCCGCGGCCGGGACGGCGCCGGCGCGGTACTTGCCGGTCATGGCGAGCACCCGCGAGAGCAGGTTGCCGAGGTCGTTGGCCAGGTCGGTGTTGATGCGGCCGACCAGGGCCCGGTGCGAGAAGTCGCCGTCCGGGCCGAAGGGCACCTCGCGCATCAGGAAGTAGCGCAGCCCGTCCACGCCGTAGCGGTCGGCGAGCGCGCCGGGGTCGACGACGTTGCCGACCGACTTGGACATCTTGCGCCCCTCGATCGTCCACCAGCCGTGGGCGAAGATCGCGCGCGGGGGAGCGATGCCGCCGCCGTGCAGCATCGTCGGCCAGTAGACGGCGTGGGTCGTGAGGATGTCCTTGCCGACGAGGTGATGCACGGCCGGCCAGAACCGCGCGAACCGCTCCGGGTCGGCGCCGTACCCCGCTCCGGTGATGTAGTTGGTCAGGGCGTCGAACCAGACGTACGTCACGTAGTCCGGGTCGAACGGCAGCTCGATCCCCCAGGCGAGACGCTTCTTCGGCCGCGAGATGCACAGGTCCCCGAGCGGCTGGCGCAGGAACCCGAGGATCTCGTTGCGGCGGGACTCCGGCTGGATGAAGCCCGGGTTGGCCTCGATGTGCGCGACGAGCCAGTCGCGGTGGCTGCCCATGCGGAAGTAGTAGTTCTCCTCGGCGAGGCGCACCAGCTCGCGCCCGCAGTCGGGGCAGCGGCCGCTCTCGGCGTCCTTGTCCGTCCAGAAGCGCTCATCGGGGACGCAGTACCACCCCTCGTAGGCGGCTTTGTAGATCTCGCCGCGCGCCATGAGGTCGGCGAGCAGCCCCTGGACGACGCGGATGTGGCGCGGCTCGGTCGTGCGGATGAAGTCGTCGTTGCTGATGTTGAGCTTGTCCCAGAGGGCGCGGAAGTGCGCGACCATGCGGTCGCAGTGCTCCCGGGGCGGGATGCCGAGCTTGGCCGCGGCCTGCTCCACCTTCTGGCCGTGCTCGTCGGTCCCGGTCAGGAACAGCACCGGCGCGCCGCGCTGGCGGTGGAAGCGGGCGAGCGCGTCCGCGACGACCGTCGTGTAGGCGTGCCCGAGGTGCGGGACGTCGTTGACGTAGTAGATCGGGGTCGAGACGTAGAACGGCTCGGCCACGCGCGGTCCTCCCCTACCTGCCGACGCTGAGGTACTCGAAGCCGGCGGCGCGCATCCGCTTCGGGTCGTAGATGTTGCGGCAGTCCACGATCCGCGGCGCGGCCAGCAGCTCCTTGAGCCGGTCGAGGTCGAGGTTGCGGAACTGGTTCCACTCCGTGAACAGGACGAGCAGGTCGGCGCCCGCGGCCGCCTCGTAGGCGTCCGCGCACCAGGTGACGCCCCGCTCGCCGAGCACGGGCCGGGAGGTCTCCATCGCCGCCGGGTCGAAGACCCGCAGGCGGGCGCCGGCCCGCTGCGCCTCGAGGAGGATGTCGAGCGCGGGCGAGTCGCGCACGTCGTCGGTGTTGGGCTTGAACGCGAGGCCGAGCGCGGCGATCGTGCGCCCCGAGAACTCGGGCAGCAGCCGCTGCATCTTGGCGACCATGGCGGCGCGCCGCTCCTTGTTGACCTCGAGCACCGCCTCGACGATCCGCAGGCGGTAGCCGTGGTCGCCGGCGATCTGGACGAGCGCGGAGGTGTCCTTCGGGAAGCAGGAGCCGCCGTAGCCCGGCCCGGGGTGCAGGAACTTCGGGTTGATGCGCTTGTCGAGGCCCATGCCCTTGGCCACCTGGTGGACGTCCGCGCCGACGCGCTCGCAGATCTCGGCCATCTCGTTGATGAAGCTGATCTTGGTGGCGAGGAAGGCGTTGGAGGCGTACTTGATCATCTCGGAGCTCGCGACGTTGGTGATCACGATCGGCGTCTCGATCAGGTAGAGCGGCGCATAGAGGTCGCGCATGATGGCGACCGCCTGGTCGCTGTCGGCGCCGATGACCACGCGGTCGGGGCGCATGAAGTCCTCGATGGCGGAGCCCTCGCGCAGGAACTCCGGGTTCGAGACCACGTCGAAGCGTGCGCCGTTGGCGTTGTGCCGCTCGATGATCCCGCGGACGCGCTCGCCGGTGCCGATCGGCACCGTGCTCTTGGTGACGACGACCTTGTAGCCGTTGAGGTTGCGGCCGATCGCCTCGGCCACCTCGTCGACGTAGCGCAGGTCGGCCGAACCGTCCTCGCGCGGCGGCGTGCCCACGGCGATGAAGACCGCGAGGGCCTTCTCGACGCCGGCCTTGAGATCGGTCGTGAAGTGCAGCCTGCCGGCCTTGAGGTTGCGCTCGACGAGCTCCTCGAGCCCCGGCTCGTAGATCGGGATCCGGCCCTGCTTCAGGCCCTCGATCTTCGAGGCGTCGTTGTCGACGCAGGTGACGTCCACCCCGAACTCCGCGAAGCAGGTCCCCGTGACGAGACCGACGTAGCCGCTGCCGACGACGCTGATGTGCATGTTCGAAGCCCCCCTGTGCTGCTGACGGTCGCGCGCCCGGCGCGGTCTAGGTCGCCCGCGGACTGCGGGTGCTGCGAGCGCGCGGGCGCCCCGCAGCGGCGAGATGGCGCCGCGCGGCGGCGATCACCTCGCGCTCGGCGGCGGCGAGCGTGCCGGCGATCGTCGCGCCCGCGGCGTTGCGATGCCCGCCGC
>DATDCY010000157.1 GCA_036524115.1 bacterium
GGGCCGCCGGACCCGCGCGGCGCGCGGGGCGCTCGTCGCGGCTGCGGCCGCCGCGGGCCTCGCCTTCTCGGCGGCGACCGTCGCCCAGCAGGCGGTCTGGAAGGACAGCCTCAGTCTCTGGGACGCCGTCATCGAGCGCGAGCCCCTGCCGCTGGCCTTCGCCTACCACAACCGCGCCGTCGCCCTCGCGCGGGGCGGGCGGATCGGGGAAGCCATCGCCGACTACGGCCGCGCGAACGCGATCGACCCGGGGGATGCGCGGGTGCTCGTGAACCGCGGGCTGCTGCTGGTGCAGACCGGCCGGATCGGCGACGCGGTGGCCGACTTCCGGGCGGCGTGCGATCTCGGCAACGATTTCGCCTGCCGCGCCGCCGAGGTCTACCGCGCCGGGGGCGCGCCGTTCCCCGGCCGCCCCCGCGATTGACACCCGCCGCTACGCCTCCTACGATACTGCATCGAAGGAAGCACGGAACGGATTTCGGACACCCCCGGCAGGCAGCCGCACCCCGCTTCGCAGCGCAGGCGGGGCGGTTTCCGGCCGCGCAGGCGAGGAAAGGCGGGCGCAGTGGCCGCGAAGCAGGCGAAGAAGGATTTCTACGACGTACTCGGGGTGGCGCGCGAGGCGGACGGCGCCGAGATCAAGAAGGCCTACCGCGCCAAGGCGATGCAGCACCACCCCGACCGCAACCCGGGGGACAAGCAGGCGGAGGCGCTGTTTAAGGAGTGCGCGGAGGCCTACGAGGTGCTCTGCGACCCGGAGAAGCGCGAACTCTATGACCGCTACGGCGTGGCGGGCCTCAAGGGGACGGACTTCCGGCACTACCAGTCCCCCGAGGACGTCTTCGGGGCCTTCGGCGACATCTTCGGCGACCTGTTCGGCTTCGGCCGCGCGCGCGAGGCCTGGCACCGCGGCTCCGACCTGCGCTACCAGCTGGACCTGGAGTTCGTCGAGGCCGCCCGCGGCGTCAAGAAGACGATCGAGCTGGAGCGCCCCGCCATCTGCTCCTCCTGCAAGGGCTCGGGCGCCGAGAGCGAGGCGGACATCGAGATCTGCGCGACCTGCCACGGCCAGGGGCAGGTGCTGCGCCAGCGCGGCTTCCTGACGATCAGCACCGCCTGCAGCGCCTGCCGCGGCGAGGGGCGCGTGGTGAAGAAGGTCTGCAAGGCCTGCAAGGGGCGCGGCCAGGTCCGCGAGAAGAAGTCGGTCGAGGTCGCCGTCCCCGCCGGGGTGGAGGAGGGCAACGTCCTGCGCCTGCGCGGGGAGGGGATGCCGAGCCCGACCGGCGGCCAGTCCGGCGACCTGCTCATCGTCCTGCGGGTGCTCGACCACCCCGTCTTCCGCCGGCACGGGCTCGACCTGGTCCTCCTGCTGCCGGTCTCCTTCGTGCAGGCGGCCCTCGGGGACACGGTGACCGTGCCGACGCTCGACGGGGAGGAGCCGCTGCGCATCCCCCCCGGCACGCAGCCGCAGGCGCTGCTGCGGCTCGAGGGGCTGGGGATCAAGTCCGGCCGCCACACCGGCGACCTCATCGTCCAGGTTGACGTCAAGATACCGACGAAGCTCTCCGCCGAGCAGAAGGAGCTGCTGCGCTCGTTCGCCGCGACGGAAGGGACTTCGCCCAAGGAGAAGAAGTGGTGGAACCTCTGACCACGGGAGCGATGGACCCGAAGGAGCTCGAGCGCGAGCTGCGCGAGTTCCTCAGCAAGCGTTTCGGCGGCCAGGTGCAGTTCGCCGGGGCGGTCCCCCTGGGGGTGCCGCAGGCGCAGCCGGACGGCGAGGGGAGCGAGCAGCCCGCGCCGCCGCCGGCAACGCCGCTGCCGGACTTCGACCTCAAGCCGGAGCAGCTCGAGGCCTACCTCGACCAGTTCGTCGTGCGCCAGGACGCCGCCAAGGAGGTCCTGGCGACCAAGGTCTGCACGCACTACAACCGCATCAAGCTCTTCCGCGAGCACCCGGGCGAGAGCCGCTTCGCGGGCGTCGGGCAGATCAAGAGCAACATCCTGATGCTCGGGCCGACCGGCGTCGGCAAGACCTACCTGGTCAAGCTCATCGCGAAGAAGATCGGCATCCCCTTCGTCAAGGGCGACGCCACGAAGTTCTCCGAGACCGGCTACGTCGGCGGCGACGTCGAGGACCTCGTGCGGGACCTGGTGCGCGAGGCCGGCGGCGACGTGCGCCTGGCCGAGCACGGCATCGTCTACATCGACGAGATCGACAAGATCGCCTCCTCGTCCAACGCCTACGGCCCGGACGTCTCGCGCACCGGCGTGCAGCGCGCGCTGCTCAAGCCGATGGAGGAGACGGACGTCGAGCTGCGCGTGGCGCACGACATGGTCTCGCAGATGGAGGCGCTCCAGGACTGGCAGCGCACCGGCAAGCGCGAGAAGAAGACCGTGAGCACGCGCAACATCCTCTTCATCCTCAGCGGGGCGTTCACCGGCCTCGACGAGATCGTCAAGCGCCGGCTGGCGCGCACGGCGATCGGCTTCCGCGCCGCCGAGACCGCCCCGCCCGACGCCTCGACCTCGTGGTACCTGCACCGCGCCGCCGCCGAGGACCTCATCGCCTACGGCTTCGAGTCCGAGTTCGTCGGGCGCCTGCCGGTGACCGTCGTGCTCGACCCGCTCTCCGAGGACGACCTCTTCGCGATCCTGCGCAACCCGACCTGCCCGGTCATCCAGGGGAAGAAGGCGGACTTCAAGGCCTACGGGATCGACGTGCACTTCGAGGACGAGGCGCTGCGCAAGCTCGCGGCGCTGGCATTTCTCCAGCGCACCGGCGCGCGCGGGCTCGCGAGCGTCGTCGAGGCCACGCTGCTGAAGTTCGAGAAGAAGCTCCCCTCGACCGGCATCCGGCGGCTCGTCGTGACCCCCGAGATGGTGGACGACCCGGCGGGCCAGCTCGCGCGCCTGCTCGCCAACCCGGAGGACGCCGATTTCGCCGCGCGCTTCGAGCGCCTGGCGGCGGCCGAGCGCGCGGAGTTCGGCCGCGCCCTCGAGGCGGAGGCGTCGCCGCTGCGCGAGCGCTGCCGGCTCCCGCTCGGGCCGGAGCTCTCCGACCTGGCCGTGCGGCGCATGGCCACGCGCGGGACGGACGCCGCGGAGGCCTGCCGCGCGATCGAGGAGTCGGTCGCTGCGCTCGATCGCTTCCTCGCCGCGTTCCGCGAGAAGCACGGCATCGTCCTCGAGCCCGACCCGGCGGCGCGCGAGCATCTCGTCCTGCTCGCGGGGGCGGCGCCGGCGGAGGTCGAGGCGGTCTGCGCGCGGGTCTTCGCGAACTACGGGCTCGGCCTGAACCTGCTGCGCGAGCGCACCGGGCGCGACCACTTCACGGTCCCCGTCGAGGCGGTCAGCGACCCGGACGGCCACCTCAACCGCCTGATCCGGGAGAGCTACGCGCAATGAAGGCCAAGGACTACTACGCCGCCCTCGGCGTCGCCCGCGGCGCCTCGGAGGACGAGATCAAGAAGGCCTACCGCAAGCTCGCCCTCCAGTACCACCCCGACCGCAACAAGGGCGACAAGAAGGCGGAGGAGAAGTTCAAGGAGATCAGCGAGGCCTACGCCGTGCTCTCCGACAAGGAGAAGCGCGCCCAGTTCGACCAGTTCGGCGCCTCCGACTTCCGCAAGCGCTACAGCCAGGAGGACATCTTCCGGGGGGCGGACTTCGGGGATGCCTTCAGCGGCACCGGCATCGACCCGAACGACCTCTTCGCGCACCTCTTCGGCGGCGGCCACGGCCGCGGTCCCGGCGGCGGCTTCCGCGTGCACTTCGGCGGCGGCGCGCCGGGGGGCGGCGCGGGCGGCTTCGACTTCAGCCAGGTGTTCGGCGGGGGCGGGGGCGCGCGCGGCGGCGGGCCCATCCCCGGCGAGGACATCGGGTACGAGCTGCCGGTCACGATCGAGGAGGCGCACCACGGCGCGGAGAAGCAGGTGACCTACCAGGGGCCGGCCGGCCCGCGCGAGCTGAAGGTGCGGATCCCCGCGGGGATCGGCGACGGGCAGCGCCTGCGCATCCCCGGCCGCGGCGAGCCGGGCCACGCCGGGGGCGTCGCGGGCGATCTCTACTTCACGGTGCGGATCGAGGAGCACCCGCTCTACGAGCGCGAGGGGGCGGACCTCCTGCTGCGCCGCGAGGTGCCCTTCACGCTGGTCGCCCTCGGCGGCGCGGTGGAGGTGCCGACGCTCGAGGGGACGAAGAAGGTCAAGATCGCCGCCGGCACGCAGCCGCAGACGCGCATCCGGCTCGCGGGCCACGGCATGGCGATGCGCGGCGGCAAGCGCGGCGACTTCTACCTCATCGTCATGCCGCGGGTGCCGGCCAAGGTCACCGCGAAGCAGAAGGCGCTGCTCGAGCAGCTCGCGGAGGAGAATCTCTAGGGCCTGCGGCGCAGCGGGCTGCGCCCCTCGGTCAGGAACCCCGTCGCGTCAGGGAGAGCGCCTCGAGCGCGGCGGTGACGGCGGGGTCGCGTCTGCCGAGGCGCTCCTTCGCCAACTGGATCAGGTGGCCGCAGCCCCAGCGGAAGACCTTGAGCTTGCGCACGCCGCCGATGCGCCGGGGTTCGTCGCCGGGCACCTCGCTGCAGGGGAGACGGTACTTCGCCAGCCTCATCGAAAGCAGCGGTTCGCACCCCATCGTGCAACGGGTGATCGCGTCCTCGAGGCGATAGGTGGCGTCGAGGTGCAGCCTCAGCGCCCGGAAGACGTCGACCCTGATCGCCCGGTACATGCCGAGGACGTCCGTGAAGCCCGTCCCGAAGGCGAGGTTGACCAGCGCCGGGAACAGCCAGTTGCCGAAGCCGGTCGCCAGATCGTCGTCCTCGCTCTTCGCGCCGAAGCCGTAGCGCGTCGCGATGACGTGGGCCCAGCCCTCGCGGATCTTCGCCGCGAGGACCGGGATCACCTCCGGCAGCGAATTCCCGTCCGGGCTGAAGGGGATGAAGACCTCGCCCGAGATCAGCTCCAGCGCTTCGCAGTAGGCGTTGCGCAGTCCGGGACGGCGCTGCACGTGGACACGGTAGCCGTTCTCCCGCGCCCACTCGACCGTCCCGTCGGTGGATCCGCCGTCGACGACGAGGATCTCGTCCACCCAGCGGGGGTCGATCCGGGGCATGATGATCCTCATGCCTTCGATCTCGTTGAGGGTGCAGACCAGGAGCGTGATCCTCATGCCGGCGATCCGCCTCAGGTGCGCATGAAGTTCAGGAAGGCCCGCCAGGCGAAGCGCGCCTTCTGCACGGGCGAGCCGCCGACGCGATAGAGGCGGGCGAGCGCCGTCGAGTACAGGTAGACCCAGAACAGGCGCAGTGCCGGCGTCGGCAGCGCGAACAGGAGCCGCATCCACGTCCGGCTCTCGAGCAGCCGCGGGCGGCGGACCAGCAGCGGGAACAGACAGGTCAGCCGCTCGATGCGCCGACGCTGCGCCGCAGGCAGCTCGAGGTCGCAGCGCAGGTAGTTCTGGGGCCAGGCCCCCGGCGCGGGCGTGTAGAGCCCCATCCGGACCGCGGTGTCCGTGAGTCTGAGCCCCGGGTAAGGCGCGAAGATGCTGCCCAGCGCCAGGACCGGCCGCACGCGGCTGTTGAGCCGGACGGTGGCGAGCATCTGTTCGAAGCTCTCCCCGGGGACCCCGATGACGTTGCCGACGCGGTGGGGGATGCGGTACTTCGCCAGCAGGTCCCCCGTGCGCACGATCTGCTCCTCGCTCATCGCGCGCTTGAGCACGTCGTTGCGTATGCCCTCGTCGCCGCTCTCGATGCTCCAGTTGACACCCACGCACCCGCTCTCCTTGAGCGCCCTCACCAGCTCTTCGTCCACGAGGTTCGCGCGGATGTTGCACGTGTAGGGGAGGCCGATTCTCCGCGGATAGGCCTCGGCGAAGGCGAAGAACCACGCCCGGTCGAGGATGAAGGTGTCCTCGTTGAACGAGACGACCCGCAGGGGGTAGCGCCGGCGCACGCCCTCGATCTCCTCGAGCAGGTAGCCGACGCTCTTCTTGCGCACGGGCGGCCCGCACGTGCCGAACTTCTCGGCGAAGGCGTGGTTGAAGCAATAGGTGCAGCGGTAGGGGCACCCCCGCCCCGAGAAGAACTGCTTGGAGGTCATGTCGCGCCGGAGCGAGTCCTCCCGATAGACGATGTCGCGGTCGGGGAACGGCATGGCGTCGAGGTCGGCCAGCCGGTGGTAGGGGCCGGCGTCCCGTCCGCCGCAGGCGACGATGTTCTTCGCGGGCGTGAAGCCGCTGCGGACGAAGTCGAGGATCGCGTGTTCCCCCTCCCCGACGCAATAGGCCTGGATCGTCGTTCCCCGCAGGATGTCCGCACTGTAGGTGGGACCGGCCCCGCCGATCAGCGACACGCCCTTCCAGCGTTCCTTGAGGCGGCGGTCGAAGGCCACGTACTCGGACATCTCGCCGGACATCGTCGAGTAGCAGACCAGGTCCGGATCGGACGCCACGACCGTGCGCAGCAGGCGCTCCCGGTTGCGATCGGCGAGATACGACGTCCGGGCGCCGGCCTGCTTCAGGACGCTGGAGAGGGCGTACACCCCGTGCAGATCCTGAAGCTGGGGGTAGATGTCGACGAGGACGACCTTCTCAGTCGCCAAGCAGCCGCCTCCTGAGCCGGATGCCCGTCATGCGCTCGAGGTGCCGCCGCGCCGCGGCGCCGAACTTCCTCTCGATCATCGCCAGGTAGCCCGGATCCCTGAAATAGCGGTCGAACGCCGCGTCGCGGAACGCGAGAATCTCCGCGGCGTCCAGGGCCGCGGTGGGGAGCGGCAGGAACTCGTAGCCCTGCTGCGCGTAGCCTGCCCACTCGCGGGGCAGGGGGGTGCCGTCCCGCAGGCACTGATCGTAGAGCTCCGAGCCGGGCGGGGCCATCGCGCAGAAGAAGCTCGGGAAGGCGCACTCGAGCTCGAACGCCAGGCCGAGCGTCGCCTCCATCGTCTCCCGGGTGTCGCCGGGCAGGCCGAAGATGAAGTTGGCGCAGACGTCGATCCCCGCGTCGTGGATCTTCCGCACGGCCCGCCGCGTCACGTCGGGGCCGTAGGCGCCCTTGCGCGCGCGTCTGAGCACACCCGGGTCCGCGGACTCGATTCCCAGCTTGAGCCAGTTGAAGCCGGCGCGCTTGAGCAGCCGCAATTCCCGCGCGTCCATCGCGTCGACCCGGTCGACCCGGGCAAAGGCGCAGAGGTTCAGGCCATACCCGCGCCGGACGAGTCCCTCCGCTATTGGCAGGTAATGCCGGGGGGCGAGCACGAAGAACTCGTCGTTGAGGTTGATGTGCACCACGCCGTGCTCCCGGTGGAGGATGTCCACCTGGCGCAGCGCCCACGCCGGGCTCCAGGAGCGCACGCGGTGCTCACCGTACGCCGCGTGTATCGCGCAGAAGGAGCAGCGGTAAGGGCAGCCGAGGCTCGTGAGCATCGAGGCGACGCGGTCGCGGGAGGCGAGGTCCTGGAGCGTCATCCAGTTGAAGGCGCGGTACCGCCCGCTCGCGAGCGGCAGCAGATCCCAGGCGACCTCGGGGAGCTCGGCGTCGAGGTCCTCGATGTTCGGCGGACGGGGGGTGCGGCGCAGCGCTCCGGCCTCCCGCCACCAGAGCCCCGGCACGTGCTCCCGCGGATCGTCCCGCAGCAGCCCGAGCAGCGTCAGGAAGCCCTCACCCTCTGCCAGCATGTCGCACGCCTCCTCGCGCATCGTGCGCTCCGGCAGGGCCGTGGGGTGCCATCCCGACAGCGTGACGGTCATGTCCGGCCGCGCGGTCTTGAGGGCGGAGCAGAGCGCGCGCACGGCGGTCATCAGCGGCGCGCAGGTGTTGGCCTGCTGGCCGTGGACGACGATGTTCGTGATGCGGGCGCCGACCGCCGCCGCCGCCGCCGCGGCCTCCCCGGCATCGAGGTTGAGCGCGCCGGCATCGAGGATGGACACCGAAAAACCCCGGCGTCGCAGGAAGCCGGCGGTGAGCGCGGCCCAGAACGGCGGGTCGACGGCGGAGAATTCCGCGGACAGGTCCTGATAGACCAGCTTCCTGGCCCCCCCGACGTTGACGAGGAGGATGTCGGTCCCCACCTTCGGCTCACTCCCCCCAGAGGCCGCGGCAGGTGTCGATCGCCGCCGCCACGTCGTACCCCCAGCGCCGCCGCAGGGTGTCGCGCCTGGGACTGCCGAGCGCGAGCGCGTCGTGCGGACCGAGGCGCACGAGCTGCGGACGGGGGCCGCCCAGGCCCGAGTGCCAGGCTGCGACGGCCGAGCCCAGGCCCCCGAGCGGCGTCGACTCCTCGAGGAGCAGCAATGCCCGGAAGCGGCCCGCGAGCCGGTCCAGCGTCGCGGTGTCGAGCGGCTTCACCGTGTGGAACTGCCAGACCTCCGGGTCCCTGCCCTCGCGGGCGAGGGCCGCGTGCGCCGCCAGCGCGACGGGGGCCATCTCCCCGGAGGAGAGCATGGCGATCCTCCGTCCCTCGCGAAGCAGCCGCGCCTTGCCGATGACGGCCGGAGCGGGAGCGTCGTACGACGGCTCGCCCGCCTTGCCGATCCGAAGGTAGGAGGGCCCTTCGAGCGCCAGCGCCTGGGGAAGCAGCGCCTCGACCTCGTTCGGGTCCCCGGGGGCGACCACGGTCATTCCCGGAAGCAGCGCCATCAGGGCAAGGTCGTCGGGCGCGTGGTGCGTGACGCCGCAGTTGGCATAGCTGTAGCCGCCGCCGGCGCCGACGACCACGACGGGGAGGCGGTGGTAGGCGAGCGCGACCCTGATCTGCTCGAAGGGCCGGCCGGTCATGAATGCCGCGATGGAGTACACGACGGGCCGGAACCCTTCCAGCGCCAGCCCCGCGGCCGCGGCAACCAGCTGCGCCTCGGCGATGCCGACGTTCACGTACCGCGGCCCGTGCCTGGCCGCGAAACCGTCGAACATCTCGAAGCCCATGTCCCCGGTCAGGAAGACCACCCGCGGGTCGCGATCGGCAAGCCCCTCGAGTGCGCGGGCGAAGGCTCGCCGCATCAGGCGCCGTCCCGCCGGTGCAGGGGCCGCTCCCCCAGTTCGGCGAGCGCCCGCGCGAGTTCCTCCGCGTCAGGCTTCCGATAGTGCCAGAGGACGTCGCCGTCCATGAACGAGACGCCCGTGCGCGTGCGGGCCACGATGGCGGACGGGCGCCCCGGAACAAAAGGCACGGCCTGGAGCGCTTCGACAACCTCGCGCATGTTCGAGCCGTCCACCGCGCGCGCCGCCCAGCCGAAGGCGAGGAACTTCTCCTCGATGCTGGTGTGGCCCGTCAGCTCGCCGGTCCGCCCGACGGCCTGGATGCCGTTGCAGTCCACGATCGCCAGCAGGCGGTCGAGCTTCTGCGCGGCGGCGAACATCGCGGCCTCCCAGACGCTGCCCTCGTTGCACTCCCCGTCGCCGAGGAGCACGGCGGCGCGGCCCCCGGCGCCCTTGAGCCGCAGCCCGTAGAGCACCCCGGCGGCGATCCCGAGCGACTGGCCCAGGCTGCCGGACGAGGCCTCGAGCAGCGGCAGGGCGTGGGCACAGGGGTGGTTCGACAGCGGTCCGCCTTCACGCCCGAATTCGCCCAGCGTCTCGCGCGGCAGCAGGCCCCGCTGGGCCAGCACCGCGTAGAGCGAGGCGCAGCCGTGGCCCTTCGAGAGAAAGAACCGGTCGCGGTGCGGCGCCTTGGGGTCGGCGGGGTCGACGTCGAGCCACGCATGGTAGAGCGCGACGAGCACCCCGGCCTGGCTCAACGAGGAACTCAGATGCCCCTCGCCGGCGTCGAAGGCCATCTGGACACAGGTCGCCCTCGCCTCGCGCGCCAGGCGCTCGAGGCGGGCGATGTCCGGGATCCCGCGCCGGCCGCTCACGGGCGAAAGTGTACCATCACGTCCGGCGGTGGTCCGCGGCGGCGAGTGTCCCCCCGAATTCACCCAGGGCGCGGGACGCGAAGAGGACGACCGAGAGGTTCAGGAGGCTCGCCTCCCAGACTCCCGATGTCGGCAGCCATGGCTGCAGGAAGCGGCTGAAGAGCAGCAGGGAGATGCCGGCGAATGCGGCGAAGCCCGTCCCGCGCGCGCCCGGTTCCCCGCCGGCAGGCCGGAGCGCAACGAGGGCCAGAGGGATCGCCGTGACGTAGTAGTGCACCCAGATCAGCGGCGCCGACAGGAGCATGACCGCGGCGCCGAGCGCCAGGGCGGCAGCCGTCCGGATCCACTCCCCCTCCGGGCCGGCTGTCTCCGCTGCAGTGGCCGGGGCGCAGTCCGTCCCGGGCCTGGCGGCGCTGCGCCTGGCCGCCGCGACGAAGATCAGCAGGCACACCAGGAAGATTGCCGTCGAGAGCCGGACGGAGAAGAAGCGCTCCATCAGGACGGCGAGGCCGAAATTGCCGTCCGCGACGCCATAGCGCGTATCCAGGATTCCGGGAAGCGCCCGCAGCCACTCGAGCCAGCAGCGGGCGTCGCCGAGGTAGACGCTCGAACCGATCAGGCCGATCAGCGCGCCGGCGGTTCCGCCCGCCGCCGCGAAGGCGACCTTCCGCCCGCGGCGCCGCAGCGACCAGTAGAGCACCGGCAGCGCCATCGCCGCGGCCACGCTGGGTTTGAACAGGATGCCGAGGGCCATCAGGAACCCGGTGACGAAGTCTCGCACGGGCCGGTCGCGGCCCCTCTGCACGAGAAGAACGGCAACGAGGAGCGCGCATTGCAGGCGACCGAGATTGGCCATGTGCACGTCCGCGGCGAACGGCAGGAACCAGCGCAGGAAGAGCACCGCGAGAAGGCAGGCGGACACCGCCGGGTAACCCAGCGCGCCGCAGAGGGCGAAGACGGCCGCCGTGAACGCCGCCAGACTGACAAGGGTGAAGTTCGTGTAGTCCGTCTCGTAGTCCCCGGTCGAGCATAGCCCGAAGAGAAAGTAGCAGAAGGGGGTCGCGGTCGTGTCGTAGACGCCCGTCTCCACGGTGTTCTGCGACGCCGCGCGCTGTCGCTCGGACGTCGCAGGGCGAAGGTTGTCGATGGCGAGGGCGCGGGCGAGCCGCTGCCGTCCCTCCTCCGAGTAGATGTTCCCCACCGGGCCGGCGGAGAGCGCGCGCGGCACGCCCCAGCTGCCGAAGAAATCCGCGCCCACGCTCTCCCGGGACTCCTGCCAGGCATCCTGGGCGGCGTTCGCGGCCAGCAGCGCCGCCAGCAGCAGGGCGAGCCCCGGAACCCACCTCATGTCAGCGACGGCGCAGGGGCCGCCGCGGCGGCGCCGGCCCGCCCCGGTCAGACGTTGCCGTAGGGGCCATGGCAGATGACGGGATAGCCGCGGATGATCTCGGCGATCCCCGCTTCGAGGGAGTGCGCGGGACGGAAGCCGGTGGCCTCGATCTTCCGGTTGGAGACGAGGTAGTCGCGCTTGTCCGGGTCCTCGCCGAGGGGCGCCTCCAGGAAGAGGAAGCCCGGGATCTGCTCCTTGATCTTCGCGCACAGCTCGAGCTTCGTCAGGTTGGCGTCCGACAGGCCGGCGTTGTACGCCTCGCCCCGCATGGACTCGAAGTGCTCCATCGCGTGGATGAAGGCCGCGGCGACGTCCCTGACGTGGAGGTAGTTCCTGCGGAAGTGCCCCTCGAAGACCACGAGGTACCGGTCCCGCAGCGCGCGGTAGGTGAAGTCGTTGACCAGCAGGTCGAGGCGCATCCGCGGCGACATGCCGAAGACCGTGGCCAGGCGCAGGGAGATGCCGCCGTGCTCGAGGACGATCCGCTCGGCCTCGACCTTCGTCCGTCCGTAGAGGGAGATCGGCTTCAGCGGCATCTCTTCGGTGCACGGCGCGTCCCTGGCGCCGATCCCATAGCCGCTGTTGGTGCAGGGCAGGACGAAGCGTTGTTCCGCCGACGCCAGCCGCGTGAGCGTCGCGACCGCGTCCCGGTTGGTGGTCGTGGCGCCCACCGCGTCCCGGTCGCAGAGCGGCGCCCCGACGAGCGCGGCGAGGGGGATGACGTAGTCCGCGCCGGCGAGCGGACGGCGCAGCACGTCGGGGTCGCGCGCATCTCCGCGGACGATCCGCAGGTTGGGGTCGTGGCAGCACTCCAGGAGCGACTGCTGGCGGTAGAGGAACGAATCGACGACGGTCACCGCATGGCCGCGGCGGAGCAGTTCCGGAACAAGCACCGACCCGAGGTACCCCGCGCCGCCGGTCACCAACACGGTGTGAGCCATTCGCATCTCCTTCTCAGGTCGCCGCGGCACGCGTGCGGCGGCGCCATTCCTCGAGCAGGTCGCGGACGCTGTCGGCCGCGGGCACCTTCGGGCGCCAGCCGGTGGCGGACGTGAACTTGGCGCAGTCCGGCACCTGCTCGAGGGTGTCCACCGGCCGGAGCAGGGCCGGGTCGACACGGGCCGGGATCGGGACCCGGCTGTGCCCCCGCAGGACCTCGAGGAATTCGCCGACCGACAGCGTCGTGTCGCCGCCGATGTTGTAGACCTCCCCCGGCTCGCCCTGCCGGAGCGCCAGCCAGTTGGCCTCCACCGCATCCCGGATGTCGAGCAGCGTCCGGACGGGGCGGAGGTCGCCGTGAAGCAGCTCTGCCTGGAGACCGGCCTCGATCCGCGCAACCTGCCGCGCGAAGGAACTCGAGAAGAGGTCCTCGCGCCTCGGATTGAGGTAGCCGAAGGTGCGCGTGCGGACGATCCTCATCCCGTAGGAGCGGCCATAGGTCACGGCCAGCGCCTCCTGCGCGGCTTTTGACACTGCGTACGGGCTGAGCGGCTGGAGCGGAGCCTCCTCGGCGATCGGCCTGCCGGCGGCGGAGTCGCCGTAGACCTTCGAGGTCGACGCGTGGAGGATGGCCGGCGTGCCCCCCGTCAATCGGACGGCTTCCAGAAGGTTGCAGGTCCCGAGGATGTTGTTCGCGAGGACGGCCGCAGGCGCCGTGAAGGAAGCCGGCACGTTCGCGGAGGAGGCGAAATGGAAGATCGCATCCGGCCGCGCGGACGCCAGGACGGCCAGGACCGAGGAGAGATCGGTCAGGTCGCAGTCGTGCAACGCGACGCGGCCGGCGATCGCGGCCACGTTCTGCAGCGCGGCGGCGGTGCGCCTGCGCACCGTGCCGTGGACCTCGATGCCCGCCTCGCGCACGAGAAACTCGGCCATGGAGCTGCCCGCCGCGCCGGCCACCCCCGTGACGAGCGCCCTGCGGAATTCCGGGCTCCCGCTCATGCCTTCCCTGCCCGCGGCCGGAGCCGGCGCAGCGTCCGCCACAGGAGGTCGATCTGCTCCGTGAGATCCTCGGCGCAGTTGCCGACGAAGAAGCCGTGGTCGTGCACCAGGTCGGCGTTCCGCGAGCTCGCCACCTCGTACTGGAAGTGCCGGATCACGTCGTGGCGCAGGAAGTTTCCGCCGGTGACCATGCGGAAGTCGATCCCCGCCGCGCGCAGCGCCCTGAAGACGCCGCCGCGCGTCAGTCCCGAGCCAGGGCGGACGATCATCGTGAGCGCGAACCACGAACTCTCGCCGGTCTCGCGCTGGAGCGCGAACCGCTCGTCGTCCCGGAAGCGCTCCCGGAAGACCTGCGCGTTCCGCCGGCGCACGGCGAGCAGCGCGTCGAACTTGGCGAGCTGCTCCAGCCCCACCGCCGCCTGCAGTTCGGTCCCGCGGACATTGTAGCCCGGAAGGATGAAGCGGTAGCCCTCGGCGAAATCGTCGGGACTCTTCTCGAAGATGACGCTGCCGCGCTCCTGGTCCCGCGTCCAGCCGTGACTGCGCAGGGAACGCGCCAGGCAGGCGATCTCGTAGTCGTCGGTGAGGATCACGCCGCCCTCGATCGTCGTCAGCTGGTGGGAGAAGTACGTGCTGCAGGTGCCGATGAGCCCGAACGTGCCGGTCCATCGCCCCCGGTACCGGGCTCCGAGCGCCTCGCAGTTGTCCTCGAAGAGGATGAGGTTCCGCCGCCGGCACAGGGCGAGGATCGGGTCGAAATCGCAGGGATTGCCCAGCACGTTCACCGCGACGATCGCCCGGGTGCGCCGGCCCACCGCCGCGGCCAGCGCCGCGGTGTCGTACGTCAGCGTCTCCGGGTCGACGTCGACGAAGCGAAGCCTCAGGCCGTACTGGAGCAGCGGGTAGTAGGTCGTCGACCACGCGATGCAGGGAACGATGACCTCGTCGCCGCGGCGCAGCGGCGACTCCCTGCGAAAGAAGAGCGCGGCGATGCCGACGAGGTTCGCGGACGAGCCCGAGTTCACGAGCAGCGCGTACCGGGCGCCGAAGCGCTCGGCAAACCTCCGCTCGAACCCGGCCACGAGGGGCCCCAGCGTGAGGCGCCCGCTCCGTATCGTGCGTTCCAGCGCCCGTCGCTCCTCGCGGCCGAGGTTCGCCGCGGCGAGGGGATAGCGGCACCCCGCCGCGCTAGGCATCGCCGTCGCAGGCGGGTTCGTACACGACGATCCTGGAACCGTCGAAATCGAACCGGAACGGAATCACCAGGTAGCCGTCGAGCGCCCGCACGAGCCGCGCGCGCTCCTCGGGCCTCACGTAGAAGAGCAGGCACCCGCCGCCGCCGGCGCCCAGCAGCTTGCCGCCGAGCGCCCCGCCGTTCATGGCGGCCCGGTGCAGGGCGTCGATCGCGGGTGTCGAGATCCGCGGCGAAAGCTCGCGCTTGATCTCCCAGGTCCGGTTCAGCAGCGCTCCGAACGCGTCGAGGGCCGGGGGGTCCGCGCTCAGCAGTTCCAGGGCCCGATCCACCAGGCGTGCCATCTCCGTCATCGCCGGGAGCTTGTCCGGCAGCGCGCGCAGCTGCTCGGCCGCGATCTCCGACGCGTTGCGCGAGTGGCCCGAGAAGACCAGTAGGAGGCGGTCCTCGAGGTCCCGCAGGGCCCCCGGCCGCAGGATCACCGGCCGGACGACGATCTCGCCGCTGGTCATGAACTCCACGACGTTCAACCCGCCGTACGCGGAGAGGGTCTGGTCCTGGGAGCCGACGTTCTCGCGGATCATCCGTTGTTCGATGTGGATGGCGCCGCACGCCAGGTCGCGCTTGGAGGCCATGCGGTTCTCCAGGGCGTGGAGGCTGTTCAGCAGGCCGACGGTGAAGGCGGAACTCGACCCCATGCCGCTGTGCGCGGGCATGTCGCCGTCGTGGTGCACGGACAGGCCGTAGTCGATGCCCGTGTACCGCAGCGTCTCCCGGACGGAGGGGTGCTGGATCTCCTCGATCGAACTCACCAGCTCGGTCCTGGAGTAGACGATGCGGTGCTTGTGCGTGAAGAAGGCCGGGAGCCGGCGCACGCTCAGGTAGCAGTACTTGTTGATGGTCGTCGCCAGCACCTTGCCCCCGTGCTCGAGGTAGTGCGCCGGGTAATCGGTCCCGCCGCCGAAGAACGAAATGCGGTAGGGGGTCCGCGAAACGATCATCGTCACTCTCCTCCGGCCTGCGGCCGGATCCTGCTCCGGCGGCCGGCGCTAGGATAGCCGTCGCGGCCGCCGATGTACAAGGCCGGCCCGGCCGTGTCCGCCGCCGACCGCCGGTCACCGTGCGCGCGCCGGCAAAGACCGTCAGGGATTCAGCCGCGCGGGGCGCGCGTCATTTCTCCGGGCGATCGCGATCCCGAAGCCCTGGCGGCTGAAGACCTTCCGGCCGGCGAGGTGCACGGGCGTGTAGTGGTCCATGATCCAGTCCCTGAGCACGAGGCCGTAATCCGTCCCGAAGTACTCCGCCAGGTGCTCGGGCGTCGGCCGCTCCGTGAGCAGCACGTAGTCGGGACGTGCGCTCTCGAGGTCGTCGCGCATCCGTTCCTCGCCGACGTTCGCGACGTACTGCGGCGTGAACTCGAACCAGCGCGCCGGGTTGCGGCGTCGCGCGAGGTAGTTCAGCATGACCCCTTCGGGCACCACGACGAATCCGGCGTCGCGGGGCATCAGCGCTTCAATCGCGCCCAAGGTTTCGTTCACCGCGGGCGCGACTTCGGAGGCGTCGAATCCATAGGAGTACAGGCGTCGCGTGCCGTCGCCGGCGCCGAAGCTGAAGAAGCGGTCCGGGCCGCTTCCCACGGGAGCGTCCATCAGCGCATAGATCTTCCGGGACGACTCGACCTGAACGCCCAGGAACACGAGGACGAGCGTGGCCACCAGGATCCTCGCGGTCGAGGCGCAGCCGCCGAGGCGCCCGACGAGGTTCGGGAGGTGGTGCGCCGCCATCGCGACGAAGACCAGGGCGGCGGGCAGCGCCAGGGCGAATCCGTAATAGCGGAGCTCCACCCTGAGGATCATCTTCGCGAGCAGGCCCAGGGCGAAGAGGGCGTACACGAGCAGCCAGATCGGCTCCGGCCTTCCATCGCGGCGGGCGTTCCACAGGCGACGCACCTGCCAGCCGGCCGCCGCCAGCATGAAGAAGGGAAGCGGCCGCGCCGCGCGCAGCCAGATGTCGTCCCGGTCCTTGAGGAGGCAGCCGCAGACGGCCAGCCCCACGACCATGGCCGACACCAGCAGCCGATGGCGGCGGCAGCCCCCATGCCGGCCGACGACGGTCGAGATGAGCGCCACCGCCGCGCCGAGAACTCCGTAGACGGCGGCTCCCGTGAACATCGCCACGAGGTTGGCGACAGGGGCATCCAGCCCGGCGAGCCCCAGGTAGAAGGGATGGCGGACTATTGCCGGCCTGCTGACCGCCGTCACCGTGGTCGCAACCATGGCCATCGCCCCGGCGACCGTGCCCCGGGAGGAGAAGAGCGCAACGAACAGCAGGGGAGGGACGACGAAGCCGGCCGCAAGGACGGCGAGTGTCGAACCCCGCCCGTGAGCCGTCGGCGACTGCCGCTGCCCCGGGGGAAGGGCGGCGACGACGACGGTGGTCAGCAGCGCGGCGGCGAAGACCTCCACCTTGGTGAGGAAGATCAGGCCGAGCAGCACGCCGACGATGCCGGCCGAGAGACGGTGCCTGCGCCGGTGGAACGAGCACAGGGCCGGCAGGAGCAGGAAGGCGAGATACAGTCCATAGGTGACCTCGTGCGCGTACGGACAGACGAAGTTCCAGTTCCCCTGCCCGGCGTTCCGGGAGAAGGCGAACGCGCAGAGAAACACCATGGCGCACAGGGTGGCCGTGAGCCGGTCCAGGACGTTCCGGAAGGTCCGGTAGATCCCGAGCGCCAGAAGTCCGATCGCCAGCAGGTTGAACGTGGCCAGGGTCCTGAGGCTCACGCCGAACAGGGAGAACAACACGGCGTTGCCGTAGTGCGCAAGGGGCCCGTAGAAGTGCGGGAGGTCCCGGTAGAGCATGGCCCCTTCGGTGATTCTCCAGGGCACGTAGAGCTCCCTGCCGTAGTCGACGAGCACCTCGGGCCAGCGGTACCAGCTGACGGCGGCCATCGCGGCGAAGGTGGCCGCCAGCACGCCGTACGGCAGGAAGCCGGCGAGTCGCTGGTGCCGGCGGTCCGGGAAGCCGCAGGTCCGGCCCGTCGAGAAACCCGGCGGCGCTCCCGGGTGTCCCTTCACCTCGGCTCCGCGTTCCTCGCGCCGATGGCGATCCCGAAGCCCTGATTGCTGAAGACCTTGCTGCCGGCCAGGAATACGGGCGTGTAGTGCTGCGTGATCCAGTCCCGCAGCTTGAGGCCGTAGTCGTTCCCGAAATAGAGGAAGCCGTGCTCGGGCGTGGGCCGCTCGGCGAGCACCACGTAGTCGGGGCGGGCCGCCTCGAGATCGTCCCGCATTCTCTCCTCGCCGACGCTTGCGAGGTACTGCGGCGTGAACTCGAACCACCGCGCCGGGTTGCGGCGCCGGGAGAGGTAATTGAGCATGACGCCCTCGGGCAGCACGACGAAGCCGGCCGCACGCGGCATGGTGTCCTCGATCGCCCGCAAGGCTTCGCTCATGACCGGACCGATCTCGCTGACCTCGGGTCCGTAGGTGTAGAAACGATCCGCGCCGGTGCCGACCGGATACGTCATGCGCCGATAGAAGTCCCACGACATCCCCGCGTGGACGACCAGCGACACGAGCACCAGCGCCGTCATCACGACCCTCGCCGTGCCTGCGGATCCGCCTCTGCGCTGCACGTAGCGGGGCCAGTGGTGCACGGCGCCCGCCACGGTGACGAGCGTGGCCGGCAGGGCGAGCGCAAAGCCGTAGAAGCGGAACTGGACCCTCAGGATGATCTTGAGCAGGAGGAAGAGACCGAAAGTCGAGAGAGCGAGCGGCAGCAGCGAGCGCGGACCGCCGTCGTCGGCCGCTGCTTCCCCGCGCCGCCTGAGCAGCCACAGGGAGTGCGCAGCCACGAACAGGGGGATGGGCCTTCCCACGCGGGACCACAGTTCGGTCCGGTCCCTGAGCAGATAGGCGGTCACGCAGAGCACCACGGTGCATCCGGCCACAAGGAGGCGGTTGCGCGCGAGGCCGCCTCGCCTGGCGACGAATCTCCCCAGTACGAGCACGCCCAGCAGGATCACCCCGTAGATCGCCGCGGCGGCGAGCAAGATCCCGGTGTTGGCGAGCGGCTCATCCAGGCCGGCATGATTGAGATAGAACGGATGCCTGACGATCGCCCCCCTTCCAAGGGAGGTCACGGTGGTGGCCAGCATTCCGGCCGCATCCGCGACCGTCGTCCGGCAGGCAAAGAGCGCCGCGAACCCGAGCAGGGGCACCATGAAGCACACCGCGGCAAGAAGAAGGCGCCCGCGGGCCGTGGGCCGCAAGGAGCGCGTCCACACCACGGGGACGCCGACGACAACGACGGCCGCCGCCGCCGCCGCGACGAAGACCTCCACCTTGGTCAGGAAGATCAGCCCCAGGAGGAACCCGGCGCCGCCGGCCCAGCGACGCTCTCCCGGGGTGTGGAATGCCGCCAGCGGCACGAGGAGCGCGAAGGAGAGGAACACGCCGTAGGTGACCTCGTGGGAGTAGGGACAGACGAAATTCCAGTTCCCCTGCCCGGTGTTTCGACCGAACGCGAACACGCCGAGAAAGACCATCCCGCAGAGCGTGGCCGTGAGCCTGTCGTAGACGCGGCGGAACATGACATAGATGCCGACGGACAGCGCCGCGATCAGGAGCAGGTTGAACGTGACGAGCGTCCTCAGTCCCGTCCCGAACAGGGTGAACAGGAGAGCGTTCCCGTACTGTGCGAGCGGTCCGTACAGGTGCGGGATGTCCCGGTACAGCATCTCGCCGGCGTCGATCCGCCAGGGGACGTAGAGTTCCCTCCCGTAGTCAACGATGGCCTCCGGCCAGCGGTACCAGCTCAGAGCGGCCATGACGGCGAAGGTGGCAACGAGGATGCCGCAAGGAAGCAGGTCCTCTGAGCGACCCGCTCCGCCCGATCCGCCCTGTGCCCGCACCTGATCCCTCCGCGCACCGCCGGCATCCCCCGCTTCAACGGCACGCGTGGAGCCGCCGCTCAAGAATGCGAAAAAATCCAACATAGTATACGGAGTTGCCCCGGAGACGAAGGGAATGTCGCGATGCCCACCGCTTCTTTTCGGTTTGACATGCCGTGCGGCCGCGCCTACCATCCGCAAGCTGACAATTTTGATGGGGGTTAGTGCAGATGGCGAAGGAGAAGAAGCGGAACTGCTGGGAAGCGAAGAACTGCGGCCGGGAACCGGGAGGGGCGAACGTCGGCGAGCTGGGAATTTGCCCGGTGACCACCGAGGAGCGGCTCCACGGCGCCCACGGCGGCAAGAACGCTGGGCGGGCCTGCTGGGTCGTGGCGGGGACGCTCTGCAAGGGGCAGGTCCAGGGGACCTTCGCCCGCAAGTTCGAGAACTGCGAGAAGTGCGACTTCTACATCCAGGTCCGCGACGAGGAGTTCCCTTCGTTCACCTTCTCCAGCGTGCTGCTCGCCAAGCTCAAGGGCTGACCGCGCAGGCGCGGGTCCCGGCCCCCCTTGAGCCGGAGGGGGGCCGGTGAACGTCCTGGTCGCGATGAGCGGCGGCGTGGACAGCACGCTGGCCGCCGCGTTGTTGCTCGAGGAAGGGCACCGGGTCTCGGGCTGCACGCTCGTCCTCGTCGAGCCGCTGGCCGGCGCGGGCGCCCCGGAGGCGGCCGGCGCCGCGGCCGCGCAACTGGGAATCCCGCACGAAGTCCGGGACCTGCGCGGCCAATTCGAGCAGCTCGTCGTGCGGCCCTTTGCCGACGGCTACCTCGCCGGCCGCACGCCGAACCCCTGCGCGCTCTGCAATGCCCGGGTGAAGTTCGGGGCGCTGCTCGAGCGGGCGCTGGCGGGCGGCGCCGATGCGCTGGCCACGGGTCACTATGTGCGCGTCATGCCCGGCCCGGGAGCGGCGCCGCGGCTGCTGCGCGGCGCGGACCGCGCCAAGGACCAGTCGTACTTCCTCGCCGGCGTGTCCCGGGAGGCCTTCGCCCGGGTGCGCTTTCCCCTCGGCGACCTGACGAAGGCCGAAGTCCGGCGGCTGGCGCGCGAGCGCGGCCTGGCCGCCGCGGAGCGGGCCGAGAGCCAGGAGATCTGCTTCGTGCCGGGTGACGACAGCGGCGCCTTTGTTGCCGCCCGCGCGCCGGCGGGAACGGTGGCGCCCGGCCCGGTGCTCGACGAGACGGGCCGCACGATCGGGACGCACCGGGGGCTGGCGCACTACACCGTCGGGCAGCGGCGCGGCCTCGGGTTCGCGGCCGGGCGGCCCTTGTACGTGCTGAGGCTCGAGCCGGCGACGAATGCGCTCGTCGTCGGCCCGGACGCAGCGCTGTGGGGGCGCGGGCTGCTCGCCGCCGGCGTGAACTGGCTCGTCGATCCGCCGGCGGGGGCGTTCCGCGCCGCGGTCCGCATCCGCTCCCGCCACGAGGCGGCGCCGGCAACGGTGGAGCCCGCGGGGGACGGCGCCTGGCGGGTGGGCTTCGATGAGCCGCAGCGGGCGATCACGCCGGGGCAGGTGGCGGCGTTCTACGACGGCGACACGGTCCTGGGCGCAGGCACGATCCAGTGAGGCGCGGGCCGGCGGCGAGGCCCCGGCGCGCCCCGGCGGCGTTGTCGGGAGGGCTGCTTGTGCGGCGGGCACCAGCCCGCCTCCGCGCGCCCATCCCTCCTTCCTTGCCGGGACGCACCGGGACGCTCCCGATCGGCCTGCGCAGCCAATGACCGTGAGGCGCGGGCCGTCGGCGAGGCCCCGGCGCGCCGCTCGTGCACATGCCGCGGGGGCGGGACGGTGCCGTGCGGCCGCTGAGTTGCGCGCTCGACCTGGGCCTGTCCGGCCCTGCGCTCGAAACGCATAACTCGCCCCTGCGGGGCTCAAACAATGCGTTTCGCCCTTCGGGCCGCTCCGGTCCGGACGCCCAGGTGCCCTCGCGCTCCACATGCGTCCGCCCGTCACCGCCCCGTCCCCGCTCAAGCCCAGGCCGACTTGCTGATCGCATTCATGATCGGCAGGCTGCCGAGAAGGGTCCAGATGCAAGGCGCCCGACGATCCGGCGAGTGAGGCGGGCTGGTGCCC